>JAJTCK010000060.1 GCA_021323175.1 Solirubrobacterales bacterium
TGGCTGATCGCTATCGGCGGCGCATTGCTGTTGCTGGTCATCTACCGCATGGTCACCAGAGGTAGCGCGACCCGCACAGGCGCCCGCTACTGAACAAACGATCAACGGCGGCTCAGCCCCCCACGCGACCGACGAGAAGGGCCGCTTAAACGGGCCTCCGCCCGGGGCTGGGCCGCCCGTTGCATGAGGGGGATCGCCTTCTCATGCTCGCGCTACGGCCGCAATCGCTCGCGGTCGATCTCGCTTCGGTAGTGCGCGTCCTCGGCTTCCACCGCTCGCGCTCTGCGAGTACCTCTTCGATCTGGACGTCGGGGATCATGGCCGTTCCGGAGCGATTAGCGAAGCCGTACTGGCCGGGCATCACTCCCACACCTGAGAGGACCACGGGAACGTTGGCCAGCGCTCGGAACTCGCCGGCGCCCCCTGGCCCGAATCTGCGGATACTGCGCAGGAGATGTCGCAGGAGAACGTGGCGCTCGCACGGAAGGCCATCGACGCTCTCAACCGCGGCGACGTCGACGCCTTGCTGGCCGTCCTCAGCCCTGATGTCGTATGGGAGGCCCTGGAAGGTGTCGCTGGGATTGATGAGCTCTACCGGGGGCGGGCAGGGGTGCGAGAGTGGATCGAGGCGATGTGGGAAAACGCGGCGGAGGGCGTTCACGTCGAGATCGAGCGGATAACGGACTTGGGTGATGACCGGGTCTTCGTCGCCGTGGTTCTCAAAGCACACCGCAGGGGCAGCGGCGAGCCGTTTGAATACCGCACCTGGCAGATCGTCTGGTTCGCGGACGGCCTGGTTACGAGGCGTCAGGTCTTCTGGACCCGCGCCGAAGCTCTCAAAACCGCCGGGCTGCGGGAGTAGGGCGCCTGGTCTGTTGGCGGCGGTCACCGTGCCACTGTGCCCGCCACTAACACCGCACTCCCGGCGGGAGATACTGCGTGGGTGATCGCCGACCGAGACCAGGAGATCATCAGCCTCGTGCGCCGCACCTACGAGGCGTTCAGTCGTGCCGACTTCGACTCGGCGATCGAAATCGCCGTCCCGAGATTGAGTTGTTCCCTCCGGGAGGTCAATTGTCGATCAAAGGAGCAGCGGCGCTGAGGGCGTGGATGGAGCCAGACGCCCTCGAGGAGCAACGAGTCGAGTCACGCGAGTTCCGCGTCAACGGCAAGGCTCTGGTCCGCCAAAAGACCAGGGCGCGTGGTGCGGGGAGCGGTATCGAGTTGGATGTCGACAGCTGGGCTGTCTGGACGCTGGACGACGGCGGCCTTGTGACGCGGCTGGAGGCGTTTCTCGTCCATGAGGAAAGCGAAGTCATTGAAGCCGCCGGCCTCTCGGGATAGGCGATGTCGGAGGAGAACGTGGAGATCCTTCGTCGCGCCGTCGAGGCATTCGACCGGGGGGCTGAGGACGACTGGATCGCTGCTTGGCATCCAGATGGCGAGCTCTATGACTTCACGGAACTCCCGGATGTTCCCCAGCCCTACCGGGGCCATGAAGGCGTTCGGCGCTGGGCTGCCAACGTGCGGAGTGTTCTCGGTGACTTTCGCATGAATCCACGTGCATTCACGCGAATCGACGACGCGGTACTCATGGATATCCAGGTCAGTGGCGTAGGAGAACGGAGCAAGGTTCCTGTGGGGATGACGGTCCACGTTCTCGCCTGGATCCAGGGCGGCAAAATCGCTCGAACGCGGGCGTTCCTTGATCGAACCCAAGCCCTCGAAGCCGCTGGCCTGCGGGAGTAGGCGATCTGATGGAGATTCTCGCTTGCCCACGCGTCGCGCTGCCGTCAGTATTGACACACCTGACGAAGGAGGAGAGAGGTCCTGTCCACAGTGAGGATCGAGGATTTCGACCGCTTCTGGAACACCTTCTCGACCAAGGGCGCTGAGAAACGAAAGCAGCACGGCTCCAAGGGTTCGCATGTCTTTCGCGATCCGAATGAGGACGACCGGATCTGGGTGCTTATTGACGTGGATGAGGAGGGCTACAACAACCTCATGTCCGATCCCGAGATGCCGACGCTCTTTCAGGAGGCGGGACTTCAAGGTAGGCCCGAGTCGGCGACGCTGGCCCGCCAGCAGGACCTCTAGACCCAACCGCGACTCGGACCCCTCGAAGCCGCTGGGCGGCGGAGATTAGGCGATGTCGCTGGAGAACCGTTGAGATCGCGCTGCGTATCCGCCCGTCCCGGTCGGCGTGCGGACCCTTGTGCGTGTGCCTCGAGGATGGGAGTCTTGGCTTGACCCGCGATTGCGAGGAGGAAGAGATGCCGAAGTACCTATTCCAGGCCTCTTACACGGTTCAGGGCGAGGAGGGTGTTCGAAGCAAGGGCGGCACCGATCGGCGGGATGCGGTGGCCAATACGATGCAAAGCGCGGGGGGCGAGCTCGAGTGCCTCTACTTCGAGTTCGGCGACCGCGACGCCTTTGCGATCGTCGATCTTCCCGACGACGAGGCCGCGGCAGCCGTTTCGCTCATTGAAAACGCCGCAGGAGGAGCGACGGTGAAGACGACCGTACTGCTCACGCCCGAACAGGTAGATGAGGCGGCGAACCGCGCGGTCAGCTACCGCCCGCCGGGGCTCTGAGCGCGAAGCACCGTGCCTAAGGAGCGCGAGGGAGAAGCTCAAGGTCGAAGAGCGCAAAAAGCCGAGGCCTAGGCCAAACACCGGGTCGAAGATGGCAGCGAAGCTGCGAGGCCGATCACGCCGGCCACCTTCTCACTGGACGAGCGATGAGCGTCGTCGCTCTGGTGGGAGCTAGTCGTCTTTCGGAGGTTCGACCGGGCCGAGCTGGTATTCCGACGGGTCCCCCTCCGCAGGGAGCACGGGGAATACATGCTGCGGGTCTCCCGTGCACTCGACTCGCTCAATGCGATCCAGGTCAGCATTTTCACCCGTCCCCGGCGCGGAGACGCGGACAAGCTCCCGCCCACACTCCGGGCAGCTGGCGGGGATACCGGTCATGCGCCGAGCCTATCGACGTGGGGGGCCGACGGCAGGGGGAGGGTCGATGCTGAAATCTACGGATGCAGAAACCGCCGATTGGCCAATGGCGTCGCCGAGAAGCATGACCGGCCTACTCCGACAGCCCGGCGGCTTCCAGGGCAGCCGCTCGGTCCTCGCCAAAGTATTTGAACTCGACCGGCTTCCCGTCGCGGAACGTCCACACGTTCCAGACACGCGCGTCGACCTCGACCCCGCTCGACTTCCCCTGAGCACTCGTGCGGATCAGGGCGACAACGACATCGCCTGCGTCGATCAATTCCTTCGGCTCATAGGTCGGCCAGCCCTCCCAGGTTTCGCGGGCCTGACCCTCAAAGAAGGCGAGCATCTCGTCACGGCGCAACACGAAAGGGTCCATTTGTCGGCGCGAGAAGTCCACCGTGAACTCAGGCGGGGCCATCTCACGGAGTACCTCCGCGTCTCCCTGGGTCAGGGCCACGTAGGCCCGCTCCACCATCTCCACGTTCTCCTCTGACATCGCCTACTCCCGCAGTCCGGCGGCTTCGAGGGCCTCGTCAGGATCGAGATACTCGCGAATCCGAACCACCTTGCCGTCCTCGAAATCCACCAACCACGCGTTGGGGGACTCGGTCTCAACGCCGCTCCCTTTGCCCCGTCCATGCAGGTGGCCGATCGCGACGACCCGCTCGCCAAGGTCCCGGAACTCCAAGGGCTCGGCCCGGAGCTCGGTGAAGGCCTCCTCCAGCTCTCGGATCCCTTGGCGGGCGCCCTCATGACCCCTGTAGACAGCGGCTTTCCCGCCGAGCAGCACCGGCAGCAAGGGGCGCCACTCGACCTGGGGGTGGAGTTCCTCCAGCAACGCTTCGACGTCTC
Source organism: Solirubrobacterales bacterium (assembly GCA_021323175.1). Classification (GTDB taxonomy): domain Bacteria; phylum Actinomycetota; class Thermoleophilia; order Solirubrobacterales; family 70-9; genus VGBV01. The sequence continues at coordinate 3,846 of JAJTCK010000060.1, forward strand.
GGCGGTTGTAGGCGTCAACCCCCCGCTTGAAGGCCTCGACGTTCTCGTCCGACATCGCCCACGCAGTATCCCGCGACGGTGGGGAGGGTGCGGAGCGAGAATTGCCCGCTCAGAAAACCGCCGGTTGGCTAACCGCGCTCGCCGTGAAGCCGTGAGCGCCCTACTTCCGCTGGCTAGGCAGTTACGCGGCGTCGGCTTCGATCCGTTGCAGCCCAGGGTCTGATTCTTGCTCGTCCTCGTCGGCGATCAGCCGGTCAAGGAGGACGGACGCAAAGTGTTTTTCCTCCAAGCTCAGCTCGTCCAGCTCCGCGGCCACCTTCTCCTCTGGCGTGCCTTCACGCCACAGTTCGGGATCACCGCGCTCAAGGCGGTCTATCTGATCGTGAATGAGCGCGGTGACGCGATCCTTAGCTGCCTCGTCCATCGGTGTTCTCCTCATCCGTGTTTTGCGCCGTGCAATGTGGTTGACGGTTTCCCTCGCGTTCGACGTAGCTGCGCTATGTCCTCCAGCCGGACCTAGCAGGACGGAGACTGGTGCGTGTGGGTAAACGCCGGCATCCGATCGCTTCACGTGCCAGCTCGACGTTCTCCTCCGACATCGCCCACGCAGTATTCGCGCCGTAGGGAGGGTGCCAATCCAGGACCGCACACTCAAAACACCGCCGCTTGCCTCTTCGCGAAAAAAACTGTTTTTCCAGCGAGGCGACTAGTCTCCGCCGGCTGCGCTGGACAAGAGTGAGCGGGTCCGTCCTAGTAGGTCCGCGCCCCTGCACGCTTCTCGTCCAGAGCGGTAATCCAGCTACAACTCGAAGCCAAGCTGACGCACGCGTGTCAGGTTGTCCTCGACGCCAACGGCGCCCTGGAGCCGTCCGTCCTTCACCTCGAAGATGTAGATCTCATCGACGCCCTCAAAGCGGCGACCCGTGGCAGCGTGGCCTTGCCAGTCTCCCTCGTGAGTTCCCGAGCACTTGAAGTGGGCCGCGACCTTGTCCCCCTCGGCGACCAGGTCCACGATCTCCATGCGGAAGTCTGGGAAGGCGCGGCGGAAAGGCCCGATCCACCCTCGTGCGGCCTGAGCAATCTCACCGGCTGCGATCTCGTCCACCGCTTCCTCGTTGCAGTCATTAACGACCTCCTGTACGAGGCGACGAACGAGAGCCTTGTTCTCTTCGATGCTCACCGTGGGGCGTACATGATGATGCCGAAGCCGAAGTCCCGGCTCAGTTTGAGGGCGGGATCGCTCCGAAACAGACTGGCGAACAGCGACCCTCGGAGGACCCGGGTGCCGCTTTCGTTAGAGGCGAAATCCCTGCAAAGACGGCCAAAAGAAACGACCCGCCTAAGCGGGCCGTTCCTGGGTACTACAGGGAGGAGAGATATGTGAACTGCTTTTTTTTGCTGCTTGTCTGTGGGAGGAGGCCGGCGTCAGGCTCCGAGCGGGCGGCTGTACCGCGTTGAGGCGTACAGCGCCAGATGCGCAGCGCCGAATCCGACCATGAAGGTTCCAGGAGCGAGCTCGCCCGTGATGAGCAGGATCACTCCGATGAAGACTGTGAAGATGCCGAGCGCCTGATCCAGGCCGGCGTGCGCCGCGAGGGGGACGCTGGGCCGCTCGCCCTCGCCGCCGTAGATCGATCCGGCGAGCCCGATCAGGGCAACCCCGAGGCCGATGCTGATCGCGCCGGCGAGGTACCCGAAGCCGAGCACGAAGGGCGCGACGATCAGTAGCGGGGCCGCGAGCATCTCCAGCGCGCCGTGTGCTCCGATCGAGATGGACTTGAAGTAGTTCATTACGAATAACACCCTACGAACGTATGTGCGATATGTGTGTGATTGCGGTCACGCATGGGGCAATCCGCTCAGCGGCTACGGTTCGCCGACCATGGTCTCGGGCAAGAGCCGCAGCCGCCGGCGGGCCGACGCGCTCCTCGCCGAGCGTGGCCTAGCCGGATCCCGCTCATCCGCGGCGGCCAGCATTCGGGCGGGCAGGGTTCGCCTCGGCGACGACGGCCCGGCCGTCGAGAAGCCGGGCCAGATGCTTCCCCGGGACGCCGAGTTGGTGTTGGACGCAGGCGCGCGGTTCGTGTCGCGCGGCGGGGTCAAGCTGGCCAATGCGCTGGACGCCCTGCCCGTCGAGGTGGAGGGCCGGGATTGCCTGGACGTGGGAGCGTCGACGGGAGGGTTCACCGACTGCCTGCTCCAGCGCGGCGCCGCGCGGGTGATCGCCCTTGACGTCGGCTACGGGCAGCTCGACTGGAGGCTGCGCAACGACGACCGGGTGATTGTGCGCGAGCGCTGCAACGCGCGAGCGCTCGAACCTGGCGACCTGCCCTACCCGCCGGAGCTGATCACGATGGACGTCTCCTTCATCTCGCTGGCCAAGCTGCTCGGGCCGGTCGCCGAGGCTGCTGCTGGATCTCCGGACCTGCTCGCGATGGTGAAGCCTCAGTTCGAGCTTGGTCCCGACCGGGTCGGCAAGGGCGGTGTGGTCAGGGACGCCGAAGACCGCCGCGACGCGCTGCGATCGGTCGCCGCCGCGGCGCAGGCGGCCGGGCTCTCGGTGCGGGGGTTCGCCTCGTCCGGCCTGCCCGGGCCCAAGGGCAATCGCGAAACCTTCATCTGGTGCGACCGCTCGGTGAAGGGGACCGACGTCGAGGCGGCGATCGCCGAGGTGGAGCCGTGAGTGGCACAAGCGGCACGGCGTTGCTCGTAACCCATACCCATCCCCTGAACTCCTCCGACGGAGTGAAGGCCGCTGTGGCAGCCGCGCAGGAGGCGGGGGTGGAGCTGGTCGCCCCCGAGGATGAGCACCGCAAGCACCGCGAGACGGTCGCCGGGCTGGGACGCGCCGAGGAGCTGAAGAGTGATCCGAGCGTCTGCATCGTGCTCGGTGGGGACGGCAGCATCCTGTACGCGCTGCGCCGCTACGCGGACACGGGCGTTCCGGTCTTCGGGATCAACTTCGGGACGATCGGGTTCCTGGCAGCGGTGGACCGCGAGCAGATCGACGAGGGCTTGCGGCTCGCGTTCGCAGGCGAGTTCGAGGTGATGTCCATGCCGGCGCTCGAGATGGACATGCCCTCGCAGCGGCCGGTCGCGTTCAACGACGTGACCTTCACCCGCCGGCCGCACGGCCGCGTCGCCGAGCTCTCCTACTGCGTCTCGGACGAGGAGGTGGGGAACGTCCGCTGCGACGGGCTGGTCGTGGCCACCCCGGCGGGATCCACTGGATACAACCTGGCGAACGCGGGCCCGATCCTGGCCTGGGGGGTCGAGGGCTACGTGGTCAGCTTCATCGCGCCCCACACCCTCACCGCGCGGGCCCTGGTCGTCGCCCCCGACGACCGGCTCAAGGTCATCAACGCGGCGGGCCGCGACCCGGTCGACGTGGCCCTCGACGGCGAGCACTCCGCGGAGCTGACGCCGGGGGGCGAGATAGAGGTGAGCTTCCGCGACGGAGCGGGCGGGCTGGCACAGCTGCCCGGCGCCAGCTTCTACACCCGCATGCGCGAGAAGTTCGGCCGCCTGGCCACCTAGGCCAGACCCGGCTTCGACACCAGTCCGTCGTCCCCGAACGTTAGAAACGGGGGCCGATGCTGCTTGAGCTCCGGATCGAGAACCTGCTCCTCATCGAGCGCGCCGAACTGCGTCTGGGCCGTGGGTTGAACGCGATCACCGGCGAGACCGGCGCAGGAAAGACGATCCTCGCGCACTCGCTGGACCTGATCCTGGGCGGCAAGGCGCGGCCCCAGATCGTCAGGCCGGGGGCGGACGAAGCCTACGTCGAGGGCGTCTTCGAACTGCCCGACGGCCTACTGATGGACCCCGAGCTGGCCGAGATCGCGGAGCGACTGCCCGAGGACGCGAGCGAGATCGCGCTGGGGCGGCGCGTCGGAGTGTCAGGTCGCACCAGTGCCTTCATCCAGGGGCGACTGGCGTCTGCCGAGGACCTGCGGGCCCTGGGCTCGCGTGTGCTCGCCTTCTACGGCCAGCACGAGCATCGCAAGCTGACGCTCGGGTCCGCGCAGCTGGAGACACTCGACGGGTTCGCCGGCGAGAAGCACCTGGACACGCTGCGCGCCTATCGCGAGGCCCACGGCGAGGTCGCCACAGTCGAGCGCGCGCTGGCCGAGATCCGCGAGCGCCAGGGCGCCCGCGAGCGCGACCTCGACCTGCTGCGCTACGAGCTGTCCGAGATCGAGGCAGCCGGCCCTGACCTCGCCGAGGAGTCCGAGCTGGCCCCGGAGCGCGAGCGGCTGCGCCACGCCGAGTCGCTGCGGGCCGCTGCGTCGGCGGCCGTGTCGGCCGTCTCCGGGAGCGGCGAGGACGGCGGCGGCGCGGTCGAAGCGGTCGCGGTCGCAGAGACGTCGCTGTCGGCCCAGGCGGGGGTGGACCCTACGCTCGACGAGCTCGCCGAGCGCGCGCGTGGCCTGACGGTCGAACTCCAGGAGCTGGCCGGCGAGCTCCGCCACTACGCCGAGGCGATCGAGCCCGAGCCCGGTCGCCTGCAGCAGGTCGAGGAGCGCCTGGAGGTGCTGGACCGGCTGAAGCGAAAGCACGGGGGCTCGACCGAGTCGGTCCTGGCCCACGCCGAACGTTGCCGCACCGAGATCGCGCAGATCGATGGCGCCGGGGAGCTGACCGACGAGCTGGAGCAACGACGCGCGCAGGCGACCAGCGCGCGTGCCGAGCTGGCCGCCCGGCTGAGCGAGAAGCGGTTGAAGGCGGCGCGCAAGCTCGAAAAGCGCGTCGCCGAGGAGCTGGAGCAGCTCGCGATGAGCGGAGCCCGACTCGAGATCCGTCTCGAGCCCCACCCCGGCGGCTTCGGACCGAACGGCCAGGAGCGCGTCGAGTTCCTGGTCGCCACGAACCCAGGGCTCCCGGTGTCGCCGCTGCGCGAGGCGGCGTCCGGCGGCGAGCTGTCCCGCGTGATGCTCGCATTAGCCGGCCAGGGGGCTCGCGCCGGGGCTTCCACCTTCGTCTTCGACGAGATCGACGCTGGGGTGGGGGGGAACACCGCCCGCGCGGTCGGCGAGCGCCTGCGAGCTCTGGGTGAAGATAGGCAGGTACTGTGCATCACGCACCTGCCCCAGGTTGCGTCGCTGGCCGAAACCCACTTCCGCATCGAAAAGCGAATCGAACGCGGCCAGGCGCTGGCCGACGTGGCGCGGGTGAAGGGAGATGACCTGGTCTCCGAGATCGTGCGGATGATGGGCGCGGACCGCGAGGACAAGACCGCGAAGAAGCACGCGAAGCAGCTTCTCGAAGCAGCCTAGGGGCGGCAAGCCCGCCCACACCGTCCCCAAGTTTCATAATGCCCCGATGGCGACGACCAGCCGCCGCAGGCTTGCGCGCGGCATCAGAGGCCGCAACGGCCGCACGGCCGGCCCGGCGGGGACGATTCACGGGACCGCGAGGCTGGGCCGCAAGACCAAGGACCTGGTGAAGCGCCTGGGCGCTCAGGACATCGCGATCATCGATCACCGCAACCTGGACCGCATCGCCGCCGAGGAGCTGGTGGCGGCCGGCGTCCGCGCGGTCGTGAACGTCTCGCCCTCCTCGGACGGCAGCTATCCGAACGTCGGCCCCTTGACCCTGGTCCGCGCAGGAGTCCCGCTCGTGGACGCCCTGGACCCGGCGCTGTTCGACCGCCTGCGCGACGGCGACCCGCTCGTGATCGAGGGCGGCAGCATCCGGGTCCCTGGAGGCGACGTCGTGGCGGAGGGCCGCGCGATGGAGGCCGACGAGCTGGCGACCGACCTGGACGAGCAGAGGCGGCGGATAGACCGCGCCCTGCACGACTTCACCGAGAACACGATGTCCCACATCCGCGAGGAGGGCGAGCTGCTCTCGGGCACGATCGACTTCCCCGAGACGCGGACGGTGTTCAGGGACCGGCACGCCCTGATCGTTGTGCGGGGAACCGACCACCTGAAGGACTTGAGGGCCCTGCGAGCGTACATCGGGGACGTGCGCCCGGTCCTTGTCGGGGTCGACGGCGGGGCGGACGCGATCCTCAAGGAGGGGATGAAGCCAGACGTCGTGCTGGGCGATATGGATTCCGCGCGCGAGGCGACCCTGCGCAGTGGGGCGGAGCTGATCGTCCACGGCTACCCCGACGGGACCGCCCCAGGCGCCGAGCGCCTGCGCGGGCTGGGGCTGGACTACACGGTGGTGCCGGCGGCAGGCACCAGCCAGGACGTCGCGATGCTGCTGGCCGACGAGAAGGGCGCCTCCCTGATCGTCAGCGTAGGGGCCCACTTCAACCTCGTCGAGTTCCTCGACAAGCAGCGCAGCGGGATGTCCTCGACGTTCCTGACCCGGCTTCGTGTGGGGGAGACGCTGGTGGACGCCAAGGGAGTGAGCCGCCTCTACAACCCCGGCCTCGGCGCCGGGCAGATGACCCTGTTCTTCGGAGTGGCCGCCCTGCTGCTGGTGATCGTGGTCTTGACCACCCCGGCGCTCCAGGACCTGTTCGACCTGCTCTGGCTGAAGATCAAGGTGGTCCTTGGGCTATAGCCCCCGCTACCACGCGGCCTCGCTGGTGGCCGTCTTCCTCGCTCTCGCCGTCGGCATCCTGATTGGAGCCGGCCTGGGCGACGACCTGGTGTCCGGAACCGAAGACAACCTGCGAGAGAGCCTGGAGGGGGACATCGAGCAGGCCCGCGGCGAGGCCGATGAGCTCTCCGCGGAGCTGGAGCGCGAGCGCGCGTTCTCCTCGAGCGCCTACCCGGCGCTGGTGGGAGATCTGCTGGCCGGACGGCGGATCGCCCTGCTCGCCTATGGCGACCTCTCGCCCGAGCTCGCCGGAGACATCGAGGACGCGCTGGAGCCCACCGGCGGCGAGCTGGTAGAGGTCGCTGTGGTGCGCCGTCCGCCCGACCCCTCCGCTCTGGCATCGGAGCTGGGGCCGGGATCTGCCGCCGCGCTGGAGCAGGGCACCGCCGAGCTGGAGCGGCTCGGCGACGTGCTCGGAGAGCAGTTCGCGCTGGGGCGGGGGCGCCTGCTGAGCCGGATCCGGGACAACCTGTTCAGCCGCTCAAGCGGCGAGGGCGGCCGCCTCCAGGGGGTGATCCTGACCCGCGCCCCGCTGGGTGACCTGGATGGCGAGGACCGCGCCAACGCCGACGCGCTCGAGACCGGCCTTACGACCGGAGTCGTGGACTCGGG
>JAJTCK010000152.1 GCA_021323175.1 Solirubrobacterales bacterium
CGAGTCAAGCCCGGGCGCCTAACGGTTCTCGGCGGGGGCCTCCTCGGGCGGAAGGTCCTCGGCGGGAGCTTCCTGCGGCGGAGCGTCCTCTGCGGGGGTCTCCTGCGGAGGGGTCTCCTCGGCGGGGGCCTCCTCGGGTGGAGCCTCAACGGGGGCGTCGGCCGGCGGCGGCTCCGGGGCGGTCGGCTCCTCGGGAGCGGGAACCTCGGCGGCGGGCGGCTCGTCCGCGGTCTCCTCGGCGGCCGGAGCCTGATCCTCGGCGGGGGGCGCCTCGCCGCTCTCCTCGGCGGGGACGGGGACGGGGACTCCCTCGATCGCGGGAGCGTCACTCATGTCCCGCGCCGGGAGCTCCTGGCCCTCGACGCGCTTGACGCTCAGGGAGAGGCGGCGGCGGCTGTCGTCAACCTCGAGGATCTTCACCTTCAGCTCGTCGCCGGGGCGCACGACCTCGGCGGGGCTCTCGACGTGGTGCTGGGCCAGCTCGGAGATGTGGACCAGACCCTCGACGCCCGGCAGGATCTGCACGAAGGCGCCGAACGCGACGATCTTGGTCACCTTGCCCTCGACCGTGTCGCCCTCCTTGTACTCGTTGAGGACGCGCTGCCACGGGTCTTCCTGGGTCTGCTTCAGGCCCAGGGAGATGCGCTGGCGGTCGCGGTCGATGTCCAGGACCTTGACGCGGACCGTGTCCCCGATCGAGATGACCTCGGACGGATGGTTCACGTGGCTCCACGAGAGCTCGGAGATGTGGATCAGGCCGTCGATGCCCTCCAGGTCCACGAAGGCGCCGAAGTCGACGATGTTGGAGATCTTGCCCTCGACCACCTGCCCGGGCTGCAGGCGCCCCAGGATCTGCTCGCGGACCTCCTTGCGCTCCTCCTCCAGCACCGCGCGGCGCGAGAGAACCACGTTGTTGCGGCTGCGGTTCAGCTCTATCACCTTGCACTCGAGCTTCGTGCCCATGAACTCGTCCAGGTTCTGAACGCGACGGATGTCCACCAGCGAGGCGGGCAGGAAGCCGCGCACGCCGAGGTCGAGGATCAGGCCGCCCTTGACGACCTCGATCACGGTGCCCTCGACGGGCTCGCCCGACTCGGCGGCGGCCTCGATGCGGCGCCATGCCTTCTCGAAGCGGGCGCGCTTCTTGGAGAGGATCAGGCGCCCCTCCTGGTCCTCCTTCGTCAGGACGAGGGCGTCCACCTCCTCGCCCAGGTCGACCTCGTCGGAGGGATCGACGGACTTGCGGATCGAGAGCTCGTTGGAGGGGATAACCCCTTCCGACTTGAACCCGATGTCGACCAGGACCTCGTCCTTGTCGATGCGGACGACGTTGCCGCTGACGACGTCGCCCTCCTCGAAACTGTGGATGGTGGCGTCGTAGTTGGGGACGAGCTTGCCGTCGACCTCGATCATCAGATCGGCCGAGCCAGCTCCGTTCGCGGGGGCGGCGGGGGGCGCGGCGGGGGCCTCGGGAGCCGCGGTCGCCTGGGGGGCGTCGGCCTCGAGCGTCCCTTCTTGCTCGCCGGTCGTTGTCTCGGAGGCAGGCATGAACGGTGCAGTTTAGGCAGATGCCCCGCGTCGATGGCGATAGCGTGCCCAGCGTGGAACGAGGCGCCGCCACATCAACGGGCGAGGTGGTCGAGATCAACATCTCCCCGCAACACGAGAAGCTGCCCCGGCCCGTGGAAACCGTGCGGGCGGTGGCCGGCCGCGGCCTCCGGGGGGACCGCTACTTCATCGGCGACGGCGAGCCCGTACCGAACCGGCTTGAGGACCTGACGCTGATCGCGACGGAGGCCCTGGACGCGCTGCGAGACGAGCACGGGATCGAGCTGAGCGCTGCAGAGTCCCGTCGCAACGTGGCCACGCGCGGCATCGACCTGAACGCGCTCGTCGGCAAGCGCTTCCGGGTGGGCAGCGTGGTGTGCGAGGGGATCACGCTCTGCGAGCCCTGCAACGGGCTGGCGAAGATGACCCAGCGGGGAGTTCTGAAGGGACTCGCGCACAGGGGCGGGCTGAACGCCGCGATCGTCGGCGACGGCGAGATCACGGTCGGGGACCGGATCGCGCCTGCCGGCGCCTGAGCCCCGGTACCCTCGCGTTCGTGCCGACCCGCAGCACCAAGCGAGGCGAGGAACGGACCCCCCTCCCTGGTGAGCACGACGTCGTGATCTGCGGCGCGAGCTTCGCTGGGCTCGCCGTCGCTCGCGAGCTCGCCGGCAGCGGAGCCGACGTCCTCGTCGTCGACCGCTACGACATCGGCGAGCGCCAGACCTCGGCCTGTGGAATCCCCACCGAATGGCTGCGCGTGCTGGGGCTGGAGGCATCGGCGCGACAGGAGTTCGACACGCTCGTCATCCACACGCCGCACGGGACCAGCCGCTACCGGCTTCCGTTCACCTTCTCCACGTTCGATTACCCGCAGCTGTGCAGGCTGCTCTGGGAGCAGTCCGACGCGGCCTTCGAGACAGCCAAGGTCGAGGGGCGGACGGGCGAGGTCGTCCACACCGACCGCGGCGACCTGACGGCTCCGCTGATCGTGGACGCACTCGGCTGGCGGCGGGTCCTGGCGACGAACGGCTACCAGCCCCCCGACGCGCCCCTGTCACGCGGCCTCGAGGTCCACCCCGAGGGCGGCGGCGATGATATGGAGATCTGGATCGACCGCCGCTACGTCCCCGCCGGCTACGGGTGGTCTTTCCCCGCCGGCGAAGAACAGCGCATCGGGGTGGGTTCCTTCGATCCCCGCTTCCACGTCAAGGACACGACGGTGCTGCTGGCCGATGACCTGGACCGGCCGCCGGTGCGCTACCAGGGCAACTGGATTCCGCACAAGCTGCGGCGGGCCGCCGAGGACGGGGTTTTCTTCGCGGGCGACTCCGCCGGACACTGCCTGCCCCTGACCGCCGAGGGCATCCGCACCGCCCTCTACTTCGGGATCGCCTGCGGGCGCGAGCTGCGCGAG
>JAJTCK010000061.1 GCA_021323175.1 Solirubrobacterales bacterium
GTCGCCACGTCCACGGAGCTCGTCGGCTCATCGAGAATGAGAATGGGAGCATCTTTCAAGAACGCCCGCGCCAGGGAGATCCGCTGGCGCTCACCGCCGGAGAGGCGCATGCCGCGCTCGCCGACCTCGGTGTCGTAGCCGTCCGCGAGCCCCACGACGAAGTCATGGATGTCGGCCGCCCTTGCGGCCGCGGTGATGTCCTCGACCCCCGCGTCCTGCTTCGCGTACGCGATGTTCTCGGCGATGCTGGTGGAGAAGAGGAGGGGCTCCTGGAGCACGATCGCGAACTGCGCGCGGAGATCCGCCAGCCTGTATTCGCGCAGGTCGATCCCATCGAGCAGGATCCGCCCCTTCGATGGGTCGTAGAACCGGTTGAGGAGGCTGACCAGTGTCGTCTTGCCTGCTCCGGTTGCCCCGGCGATGCCGAGGCGCGTCCCCGCGGTCACGTGAAAGGAAAGGTCATGCAGGACGGGGCGGTCGCGATCGTAGGCGAACGAGACGTGCTCGAAGCGAACGTCGCCCGCCGCCCGGGACAGCGGCCTGGCGCTCGGCTTTTCCCGTACATCCGGCTCTTCGTCGAGCAGCGAGAAGGCGCGCTCGGCACTCGCAAGGTGGTTCTGGAGCTGCCCTGCCGTCTTGCTCAGCGCCTTGACGGGCGAAAAAAGCTGAGACATGTAGGACATAACGAGGACGAGATCGCCCACACTTATCGTGCCTGACTGCACATGGCGGGCCCCGATGAAGAGCACGGCCGCGGTCGCGGTGGCGGTGATCATGCCGACGAGAAGGGCGTACTTGCTCGACGAAAAGGAGTAGCGGATCCGCGCCCACATGCTCTCGCGGAAGTGGTGGACGAATCGGCTTTCTTCGTGCTCCTCCCGCCCGAAGGCGCGGACGACCCGGGTCGCGCCCAGCGCCTCCTGCACTACCGACATCGCCCCGCTCTCGAGGCGCTTCACTTGGCGCGACTGGCTGCGGAGCGTGCGGCGGTAGGACCACGAGATGACCAGGAGCGGTGGGGCAACCGCAATTGCAACCAGCGCCAGCTGCCAGTCGATCAGCGCGGTCACATACAGCATCGCCACGAGCGTGAAGGCGGAGGTCACCAAGGTTGTGACAGTGCTCGTCGCTATGTATTGAACCGCCATCGCGTCGTACTGGATCCGGTAGGTCGAGTCCGAGGTCCCCCTCACGTCGTGATAAGCGAGCGAAAGGCGCTGGACGTGCCGAAAGAGCCGGGCGCGGAAGTCGAGCATGATTCGCTCGCCGGCATAGGCGCGCAGGACGGTGGTCGACATGCTCTGGAGTTGGCTCAGGAGGGCGATTAGCACGAACATCACGGCCATTGCGGCGAGCAACGCGACTTCAGATCCCTCGAGCGCCGCTGGGGCGATTGCGGCGAGGAAGCCGGGCAGGGGATCGGATCCGAGCACGGCGTCCACGGTCACCGCCAGGGGGACGGGAGTGAGGAGCGCCAGGGGCGTAGCCAGAAGGCTCAGGAGGAAGAGGCCCCCGACCTGGAACCGGTAGGGACGCAGCTCCCTGAGGAGGCGCCGCAGCAGCTTACGGTCGGTGTACCTGCGAACGCCGTCGCGGTCGGCTCTTAGACCCCTTCTCTCGCTCATGCCCGGCCCACCTTCGGCAGGCCCTCGCGCCGGCTGGTGCTGATCTCGCCTTCGGCGGCAGCTGCCGCAAGCTCACGGACGGCTTGATCGCCGCGCAGGACCTCATCCGCGAGGCCATCTGCCGCGCACTTGGCGCTGCCGACGGCGCGTGCGCAGTCGCGGGCCGTAACGCCGAGCACGAGCGCGAGGATCAGCCCGAGTACCGCCGCGGCGGCGAACGCCCCGGCGAGCGCGGCGGGGATCGCCGCGAGCCCGAAGAAAGCCACGAGGAGAAGCGCCCCCCAGGTCGGCCGGGGCCGGAAGCCGAAGCGGACGAGCTGGCGTCCGTGGCCGTGCTCCTCGACCGCGGTCAGGATCCGGGTCCTGCCGAGCAGGCCGCCACGCAACTCGAGATCCCAGCGATCGAAGTCGCCGCCGCGCACAACGGCCGTCCCGCCCTGGCGCAGCGCGTGCTCGAGCGAGCCGACCCACCCCTCGAGGGAGCGCCAGCTCTCGCTCCACAGCGTCCACGACCTGGGTCGCGGGAACGAGTGGCTGCCGGGCCCTCGCCACCGCCACGGGGTGAGGCCGCTTCGCAGGCGGCCACAGAGCCGGGCGAGCGGTTGAAGCATGTGCAAGGACGTGGTCAGCAGGAAGGACCTCAACCCGCGCCTGCGGCGCCGCGGCATTCCCTGGTTCGCTCGGCGCCCTCCCGCGAACGCCTGCGCGACGAGGAGACCGGTTGCAGCGGTCGCGAGAGGCAGCGCTGCCAGCAGCGGGGTCCAGAGGGCACCGAGCGCCGAGAGCGCGGCGAGCAGCGCAATCACCAGGTACCACTCTGGGATCAGGGCAAGCGAGCCGAGGGTCGGCGGGCCGGTCTTATACATCGCCTGGAAGAGGTTGCTTCCCCATCTGCCGTAGTAAACGCGCCAGCGGCGCGGCAGGAGCCCGTCGGCCACTCCGTTTCCGTAGAGGCGCCCGGCCCAGGAGTGGTGGCCGCCCGCGTTGTACTTCGCGGGCCATTTGCGCTCGAGCAGCGCCTCCGCCCTCCCGTAGCCGATCTGCTGGCGCCAGTAGGCGCGCACCGAGTCGCGGGCTCGATGCCCGACGACCGCGCCGGCGCTGAACCCGAGCGTCTCGCCGCGCTCCTGGAGGCGCCAGCAGACGTCGACGTCGTCACCGGCCGCCCGGAAGCGGGGATCGAAGCCGCCGACATCGATCAGCCGCTGGCGGCGGAAGGCCATGTTGCAGCCGGGGATGTGCTCCGCCTCCCGGTCCGAGAGCAGCACGTGGACGGGGCCGCCGGGGGCGTTCGCGACGCAATCCGCGACCCAGCCGTCAGGCGGGGGGACGTTCGGGCCCCCGACCCCGGCGTGATCCGAGGCCCGGAAGGCGGCTGCCAGATAGCGGAGCCAGTCGCGGTCCGGCCGCGCGTCGCAGTCGATGTAGGCGACGATCTCGCCGCTTGCCGCCTCCAGCCCGGTGTTCCGGGCGCTGCTCAACCCCAGGCTTGGGGTGCTGATTGCGGGAAAGCCGCATTCCCTTGCGATCTCAGCCGTGCTGTCGGCGGAGCCGTCGTCGACGACGATCACCTCGTAGTCGGGGTAGTCCAGGTTCCGCAAGCCGTCGAGACACCAGCGGAGCGTGCCCGCCCCGTTGTGGGCGCAGACGACGACCGACACCTTGGGCCATTCGGCGAGTGGTCCGAACGGCACCTCGCGGAATGCCCGGCGGACGGCGGCGAGGGCCGCCTTCGGGCGTCGGCGACGATCGGTGAGCCCGAAGTCCCAATCCTCGACCTCGTAGCCACCCCGGTGCCACTCATCCGTCCAAGCGAAGACAAAGGCGCCGGCGCAGCCGGTCGCAAAGGAGACCCTCACCTGGCCCTCGACGCTCTCCGCCTGGCGTTCCTCTCCGTGGCGGCGGCTGTCGAGCCCGATCTCGGCCATGACCAGGGGGCGGTCGCCGGCAATGTTCTGCAGCCTCGCCAGGTAGCTCTCGAGTTGCCTATCGGTCTCCAGGTACACGTTGAAGCAGTGAAAGTCGAGGAAGGGAAGCTGGAGATACTCGGTGGTCGGGAAGTTGACGTAGGTAATGAGAGCATCGGGGTCCTCGTCCTTGGCCGCCTCGTAGAGCATGCGCAGGAAGCGTTCGACGCGGCGCTTGCCGTGCCATCGAACGATCGGGGCCGGGATCTCGTTGCCGACCGCGTAGCCCAGCACCGCTGGATGGCCGGCGCAGGCACGGACGCCCTCGCGCACCCGCTGCTCGATCGAGTCGGCGAGCGCTCGCTCCTCGAGGAAGGCGACGTGCTGCTCCCACGGCAGTCCGATCAGTACCCAGAGTCCGTGGCGCGCGGCCGCTTCGAGGAGATAACCCGGAGGGACGGAATAGGTGCGCACCGCATTGACGCCGTTGAGTGCCATCTCCTGGAAGTCGGCATCGACCCTCGCCGGATCGGGATAGCCACTGTCATCCTCGCCCGGGCGGAAGGTCCCGTATGTGACGCCGCGGAGGTAGAGCTTCTTGTCGCCATCGAACAGGAACTTGCCGAGCACCCTCGGCCGGCCAGCAGCGCGTGCATGGGCGTTGGCGTCCGCGCCATTGCCTGCCGCGAGCTGAGCTCCCCTCCCGGACTGAGCACCTCCGGGTCCACCGAGTCCGTCACCAAGCCCGGCTCGGCTGATGTCCTTGCTAGATCTGCCTATCCCTGCGCTTGTCGCAGGTACAAAATCGACCCCTGGGGCTTGCCGGGGCTTGTGCCGCCGATCCTGATGTCGTGTGCCCGGCTTCGTCTGAAACTCCTCTGCTCACCCAGAGACTGGTCCCGCGAGAATCTCCCCGCGCCGCGACGGGCCTCGGGCCAGTCGCGGGGCGCTCTGGCTGTTCAACAGCTAAAGCGTCCATACCCGAAAGAGGGTTACTTCGATACATCGTTCAGCTGTCCGCCGGCCTAATGCGGCAATAAGACGAGTCTCAGGCGCGGTCGGTGGGGATCGCAGATGGCTAGGGGTTCAAGGTCTGCGGCCAGGGCGACTGAGGGCCAATTTTCGAGGGAGGTTGTGCCCGCGGTGTGCCCTTTGCGACCTAACACATGCGGTCCCGAGGACCACGAAACCCCCGCGTTAGCAGGGGCTTCGGGAGGTGGAGCTAGCCGGACTCGAACCGGCGACCTCCTGGGTGCGATCCAGGCGCTCTCCCAACTGAGCTATAGCCCCGGGGGCATCTCGGACATATGTTGGCGCACCGGAGAGCTGGCCTGGGCGCCCGCGGCAAGGCTACTCTGTTCCGATGATGAGCTTCGGCCGGCGCTTGGCGTTGTTCTTCGCGCTGGTCGTGCTCGTCCCGTCGCTGGCCCTGGTGGGGATCCTGCTCATCGTCAGCGAGGACTCGCGCCACGGCAAGGCCGACGCCAGGCTGGCCGCGGGCCTGGAGACCGCGCTCGCCGTCTACGACGAGCGCGTCGCGGCGGCTGAGGCGGCTGCGCGGCAGCTGGCGCGCGAACGGGCGCTGGCCGACGGGCTGCGGGCGGGCGACCGGTCGCGGCTGCGGGCGTTCGCCGCCCGAGCGGTCCGCGACGGGCGGGCCGCCGGCGTGGAGGTGCTCGGGCCGGCGGGGACTGTGGAGGCCGAGGCGGGGACCGACGCAGTCGCTTACTTTGAGCTGGAGCTGGCCGAGGACGGCGAGGCGAAGGGACGGATGCTGGTCTCCGTCACCACGGCGGATGTCTACGCGGCCGAGCTGCGCCGGCTGACCAACCGGGAATTCGTCCTGGTCCGGTCGGGCATGGCGCTGGGAGGGACGGTAGAACCGCCGTTGGCTGCCCTGGAGCCGGGTGAGACTGCCGACGTGGAGGCGGGAGGCGAGGAGTACCGGGCTCACCTCCTCGCGCTGGATGAGGACCGCGAGGAGGCCGCGCTCGTGCTCGGACCTCGGACCGAGGATGGCCTGCTCGCGGTCGAGAGGCCCGCCGGGTTGCTGCTCGCCGCCTTCCTGATCGTCGCCTTCGTGCTCGCCTATCTCCTCGCCCGCGCGTTGACCGGGCTGCACACGCGGGTTGCCGAGCAGGCCGTGACTGACCCGCTCACCGGCCTGTGGAACAGGCGCCGGCTGGACCAGCTGATGCGGGACGAGGTCGATCGCTCGATGCGCTTCGGTCACCAGCTGTCGGTCCTGGTCGTGGACGTGGACGACTTCAAGCGGATCAACGACGATCACGGTCATCTTGTCGGGGATGAGGTGCTGAAGCGGATCGCCGACGTGGTCAGGGCCACGATACGCTCGATCGACCTGGGGGCGCGCTACGGGGGTGACGAACTGGCGGTGCTGCTGATCGAGACCGGCGCCGAGGGCGCCGTGACCCTGGCCGAACGCCTGCGGACAAAGGTCAGGGAGGCGAGCATCCGCCGAGCCGACGGACGGTCGCTCCAGCTGAGCATAAGCGTCGGGGTGGCGACGCTTCCCGACGCCGCGACCGATTCGGAGGATCTGATCAACGCCGCGGACCAGGCCCTGCTCCTGGGCAAGCGCGGAGGCAAGGACCAGACTCGCATCGCGCCGGGTCGCCCGCGCGTTGCGGCGAACGGGCACGGCCGCGGGCCGTCGCGCGCCGTCCCGCCCGACCGCGGGGGCACTTCCGGGTAGGGCTGGATTCGTTGCGGCCGCGTCGGGCAGGTAGGGATGGTCGCGCCGGTGCAGAATGCAGGGGTAAGACCGCTATCACAGTGCCCCCAGGCCTTAACCTTCCCGTTCTGGGCGACCCGGGCTGGAGCTATGGGCATCCTTGACGACGCAATCCGCGAGCACCTAGACCTGAAGCGAAAGCACGGCGCGCGCGAAAGCGAGCTGGCCGAGCTGGAGGACGATGCGTTCGGCGGCGGCGACCGCCCCGACCCGTTCGCGACAGGCAGATCCCCGGTGGTGGGCTCCGAGACCGGCGCGGGAGACTTCCTCCCGGGGGCGGAGCCGAGCACGGGAGCATCGGGTCCCGCCCCGGACCTGCCGCCCTCCTTCGACACGCCCGCTCCGGGGACCGGATCGGAGGATCCCACCATGCTGGTCGAGCCGCAGCCGCCTGCACCCCCCGCCGAGCCGGCGCCCTCGGAGCCCGCCCTCGGAGCCAGCCAAGCCGCCAACTCCCGCGCCGGCGCCCCAGGAGCCCCACACGCCGCCTCCTCCGCCCGAGCCGGCGCCCTCGGAGCCGCCCACACCGCAACCTCCGCCCGAGCCGGTCGCCGAGCCACCCACATCGACACCGTCGCCCGAACCGGTCGCCGCGCCGCCCACGCCTCCACCCGCTCCCGCCTCTGAGCCTCCTGCGCCCCCCGCCGCCGAGCCTCCGGCTCCCACTCCGGAACCGGCGCCCGCGGAGCCCGCGGCTCAGGAGCCCAGGGCGACGGACCCGCCCAGTCCCGAAGCCCCCGCCGGATTGCCGCCCGACCTGCCCGCGGCTTCCCCGCCCGAGGAGTCGGAGTCGCTCGAGGAGCTGATGGCCCAGGAGGATGCCGTGGCGCCGCCCCCGCAGGCCGCCGAGCCGCTCACCACACCGCCTCCGCCTGAGCACAGCGCCGAGCCTTCCACCGCGCCGCCTCCTTCCGAGCCCGCGACCGCCGAGGCCCCGGCGGCCGAGCCCGGGCCCCGGGCGGAGGACATCTCGCAGCCGGAGCCCGATTCCACGGCGCTCCAGCCCAAGGTCGAAAGCGCCCCGTTCGACATCGATGACCGGGGGACCGCCGCTGCGGCCGCAGAGGCCGACCCCTCGGCCGAGATGGGTGTCCCCGATCCTCCCCCACCCCCGCCCGAGCCGGGGACCGAGCCCCCGGGACGCGCCCGCGGGCGGGTTCAGCACCCGACCGAGGAGCACCCCGCGCCCGAGCCGCCGTCTGCGGATGTGGGGCAGCCGTCGACGCCACCTGCTGAGTTCGAGGAGGCTGGCGGCTTCGATGAGCCACGCCCCTCCGAGGAGCCCGCGTCATCCAGCGAGAAGCCGCAGCTCTTCGACTTCGAGGCCGAGGCGGGCCTGGATCCTCCCGAGGACCAGCCGCAGGCGACCGCCCCGGCCCCCGCGCCGCCGGCGCCACGCGCGCCCGAGGAGGACGAGGATGACTACGCGGCGTTCGAGGGGGGCGAGACCGGCGAACGCGGCTACGTGACCGGCGACGACGCCGACGATCACATCGACGACGATCCGTTCACCGACGAGGCTCCCGCGGTTCCGCGCGAGGATGAAGGGGAGGACCTGCTGGCGGGTTCGCCCGAGTTCGCCGAAGCCGAGGACGACGAGGACCTGTGGTTCGAGAAGGGTCCGCCGAAAAACTTCGACTTCGAGGACAAGGACTAGACGTAGCCGCGAGCGCGCGAGGCTTCGACTACGCGCTCGACTCCCAGCGTGTAGGCGCCGTCGCGCAGCGAGAGCGTCTCCTCCTTGGCACGGGCGCTGACGTCCCGGTACGCCTTTCGCATGACACCGCCAAGCTTGTCGTTGACCTCACGCTCGGACCAGCGGAAATGCTGCATGTTCTGGACCCACTCGAAGTAGGAGGCGACGACCCCGCCGGCATTGGCCATGACGTCGGGGATCACGTGGACACCCTTGTCGTGGAGCACCTGGTCGGCGCGCGGAGTGGTCGGGCTGTTGGCTCCCTCGATCACCATCCGGCAGTTGATCCGGTCGGCGTTCCCCTCGTGGATCATGCCACCGAGGGCGGCAGGGATGAGGACGTCGCATTCGATGGCGAGCAGGTCGTCGGGACTGATCACCTCGGCGCCGGGGAACTCGGTCAGCTTGCCGCCGTCGCCGATGTGAGCCGCCAGGTCGTCGGCGTCGATGCCGGCGTCGCTTCTGATCGCCCCGGTGGCGTCGGAGACCCCGACCATCCTCGCGCCCAGCTGTTGCATGATGCGCGCGGCCCAGGAGCCGACGTTGCCGTATCCCTGGACGACGAAGGTGGCCTCGGCGGGGGTCAGGCCGACCTGGGGGGCCGCCTCACGGAACATGTAGACGCAGCCGCGCCCGGTGGCCTGCTCGCGGCCGTATGAGCCCTCGAGCGCGATCGGCTTGCCGGTACAGATCGCGGGAGTGTGGCCGTGGAGCTTGCCGTACTCGTCCATCATCCAGGCCATCACCTGGGCGTCGGTGTTGACGTCCGGGGCGGGGATGTCACGGGTGGGCCCGAGGATCTTCTCGATCTTGTTCATGAAGGAGCGGGTGATCGCTTGGATTTCGGAGCGCGCGAGGTCGCCGGCTGGGGCGTTGACGCCGCCCTTGGCGCCGCCGAAGGGAAGGTTCGCGACGGCGGTCTTCCACGTCATCAGCGAGGCGAGGGCGCGGACCTCATCGATGTCCACCTCGGGGTGGTAACGGATGCCCCCCTTGTAGGGGCCGCGCGCCCCGTTGTGCTGGATCCGGTACCCGGAGAAGGTGTGGGTCTTGCCGTCCGAGAGCTTGACGGGGATCTGGACGGTGACCTCGCGGTAGGAGCTCCAGAACACGGTGCGGAGGTCGTCGGGGAGTTCGAGCCGGTCGACCGCGCGGTCGTAGTAGTAGCGGACGATGTCGAGATTCGACATCTCCGCCTTCCTGGCGGTCTCCTCGCGCGGCTTTTCGGTGGTCGCCATCTCTTCTGTCGCCTCCGGCTACGTCCGTCGAGCCGGGCCAGTCTCTCACAGCTAGGTACCCGGCTTGGGAGCACCCAACCCTCGGCAGCGGGTAGCCGACCTACACTTCGGATACCACCCACGGGGCCATAGCTCAGTTGGGAGAGCGCGGCGTTTGCAACGCCGAGGTCGCGGGTTCGAGCCCCGCTGGCTCCACCTCATCGTTCGACATCAGCGGTGGCTCGAGCGCGCGTTCATCGGGCCGCGAACCTACACGCCCCGCCCCCCTAGGCGTCCCCGCCCGCGCGAAACCCGGCTCTCAACAGGATCGGCACCTGGTTGATCGGGTCGGGCGAATTCAGCAGAACCACCCCCAGGTGCCTGCCTCCGATGCGCGCGGTCGTCACGTAGCAGCGGCCGGCGCCGTTCGTGAGCCCGGTCTTCACACCCGTCACCCGTGCCCGCGGCAGGCCCGCGACGCCGCGTTGGATGAAGTAGTGGTTGTTCGCCAACTCCAGCCTTCCCCCCTTCAACGGAAACGGGACCGAAGCGAAGCGCCGGCGCACGGTCGCCGCCACCCAGGAGTTGTCCAGGTCGGCGCGCGCCAGGGCCGCCAGGTCATAGGCGCAGGACTCGTTGCCGGTGTCCTGCAGTCCCGCCGGGCCGGCGAACCGGGTACACACCAGCCCCAGTTCGGCCGCCCGCCGGTTCATCCGCTTTACGAAGGCGCCGACGCTGCCCGCGTCGTGCTCGGCCAGCGCCGCCGCCGCGTCGTTGCCCGAGACCATCAGCAGACCCAGGAACAGGCCTCGGAGTGGGGCCTTCGTGCCGGCCCGGAGCACGCCGATCCGTGAGCCCTCGACCCGGGGCGCCTTGGCGCTGATCACGACCCGCTCTCGCCGCTGGTGCCTCTCCGCAATCACGAGACCCGTCATCATCTTGGTCAGGCTCGCGATCGGCCGCTCCTCGCCGGGCCGCCGCGCCCACAGCACCTCACCCGTATCGACGTCGAACAGGAGGCCGGCCCCGGGCGGCCGCTTCAGCCTCGGCCGAACCGGGAAGGGCGGCACCGCCGGGTCCACCGCGTACGCATCGACCTGCTCGGGATCGGCTGTCGGGGCGGCCAGGGCGCCCTCGGTGCGACCGTCGGTGGACTGCCCGAGCTCGGCGGCAAGCTTCGCTCCGGCGCCGGCGTCGGCGCTCAGCACCCCGGACAGGGGCGGGACCGCCGCATCGGAGCCCTCGTCACGCGGCCACAGGGCCAGGGCGACCACCGCCGCGGCGCCGAAAACGACCACGACGCCGGCGATGGCGAAGATCCGCTTGCTCATGTCGCGCCGGAAGCGGCACGCTCCGGCAGGGCGGGATCGTACGGACAGATCATGCCGAGCATATTGCCGTGGTCACTGGTCACTGGTCAGTGATCAGCGCCTGGCGGTGTCCCCGGGGCGCCGGCGCTAGTCGTCAGTCGGCGGGTTGCGCATCGCCCCGACGAGCCCCGCGGTGATCATCGCGATCACGAGCAGTGAGATCAACAGGAATCCGAGCGCGAGGAGGTCGCCGTAGGTGCTGAGACCGAACCCGAGCCTGACCGCCGCGTACAGGGTGAGGATCCCGAAGATCGAGCAGAAACCGATTCCGAGTGCCAGCAGCGCCGTGCGCAGGCCGGGGTCCACGCTCAGTACGCGGGCAGCGGCGGGTCGGGATCGCGCTTGCGCGCCAGCAGCTTGATCGTCGCCAGGCCGAAGACGAACCCGCCCACATGGGCGAGGTAGGCGATTCCCTCGCCCCCGCCGACCTCGGGGGTCGCCACCTGCCCGACCGCGGGGAGGAACTGGAGCACGAACCAGATCGCGAGCAGGATCAGGGCCGGGATCTCGACCACCGTCACGAAGAAGATGACGAAGATCAGGGTCAGGACCCTGGCCTGCGGGTGCAGGAGCGCATAGGCGCCCAGTACTCCCGCAACCGCGCCGCTCGCGCCTATCGTCGGCACCGTCGACTCGGGGTCGAGCGCCGCCTGCGAGTAGACGGCGACCAGGCCTGCGGCGAGGTAGAACAGCAGGAACTTCACCCGGCCCAGCGAGTCCTCGATGTTGTTTCCGAAGACCCACAGGAACAGCATGTTCCCCGCGATGTGCAGGATGCCGCCGTGCATGAACATGGAGGTGAAGAGCGTGATGAACCAGGCCGCCTGCTCGAGCGGGATGGGCCCAAGTCCCGAGCCGGGGTTCTGCTCGGCGATCGCGACGGCCTCGTCGAACTCGAGCGTGCCCGGGCAGACGACGCCCGGCTCGTACTGCCCGCCGCTCTGCTGGCCGACGGCTCCGATGGCGCAGTCCGCGCTGGTCGGCTCGGTGATGCGAAGCGGGATCGCCCCGTACTCCAGCGAGCTCTGGTCTATGCCCCCGAAGCCAATCGCGTCGAGTTGCGGGTCGGTCTGGAAGGTCCACTGCCACACCATCACCAGGATGTTGAGTGCGATCAGCGCGACAGTGACAACCGGAAAACGCGCCGTCGGGATGTTGTCCTTGAGCGGGATCATCGGAGCGGCGGCGTAGCGTAGCCAGCGTTCAGCGGCGCCGGCACAGGTTCTCGAGGACCCAGGCGGGGGCCTCTTCCAGGCTCAGATCGCCGTCGCGAAGCTCCCTCGCGAACTCGATCCCCGCCTCGGTCAGCCTGCCGTCTGCCGACCCCCGAGGGTCGTCGCGAAAGCGCTCGGAGATGAACCGCGTCAAGCCGGCCCCGCCGACGATCGTGGTCGCCACGGCGATCCCGGCGAAGTGCCGCGCTTGCCCGGAGCTGCCGTCGTCGTAGCGGGCCAGGAAGCCACGGCCCGGAAGCAGGTCACGGCCGCCGCGGGCCAGGTCGCCGATCGCGCGCGGCGGCGGCCGGATGCCCGCAACCTGGCTCCCGAGCGAACGCAGCAGCTCCAGCGCGGATGGGTCCTGCTCTGCGAGCCGCGCGGTCACCCCCGCCAGCCGTCGGCAGGCGCTGCCCGTCAGCTCGCCCTCCGTCCCGGACGGGTCCACGGCTTCCCTTTGCGCTCCACCTGTCCCGCCGCCGCCGTCGGGGTCGTCGGGCGAAAGCCACAGGAGGGCGCCGCCCGTGGCGAGCGCCCCCACCACGATCAGAGCCACGAGCGCCTTCACCGGCGCCAGGCTAACGGCGGCCCGGCGGGATCTCGTAGCCCTTGGCGGGCAGGTCGGCCGAGCGCGGCTCGGGCAGGACCGCGCCGGCGCCGGAGGCCGGCGCCGCCCCCTTCTTGGTCCAGCGGACGGCCAGTGGCTCGAACTCGAGCAGCCTCTCCCAGGTCGCCGGATCGGCGTTACCGGTCTCCTGCAGGCCGGCGTCGTCCTGCATCGCCAGGAGCGCGGACCGCGTGGGCGCCTCGAAGTAGCCGCTTACCGGCGTCGAGTAGCCCCCGCCGCGAAGCAGCTGCTGCACCCAGGCCACCAGATCCCCCTGCGAGCCGAGGCGCAGGGTCGGATAGCTGTCGTAGCGCTCGTAGCCAGACGGCTCGGCGACCGGGGCGCGCACCGCCTTCCACTGCCGGCGCCCGGCGTGCTGCCACGACCACCAGCTGACGCCCTCCATGTCGTGCGCCAGGACAAGCCGACGGAACCGGCGGATCTGCTTCGGCTTGGGGTTCAGGTAGACCTGCCCGAGCGGCATGATCTCGCGGTCGTACGGGCGGTTGAAGACCCACGTGTGGGTGAAGGCCTCGTCAACCCTTGCTCCGATCGTCTTCCAGTAGAGCTGAGGCAGGTTGTACTGCGCGCCGCCAGGGCCCAGGAATACCGAGAAAGGAAACGCGGGGTGGTAGTCCACGTAGGGAAAGCTCGCCAGCGCCAGCGGATACGCGCTGCCCACCGCGCTGCGAAGCCTGCGGGTATAAGTGGACGCCTGCGCATAGCGGCCCTCGTAGTGACCCTCGGCGTCGATCACGAAGCAGTCGGCCCCCCGCCGGACCGAGCGGATGGCCGCGTCAGCCTCTGCCTTGGCGCCCCGCCCGTAGACGAACTGCCATGCGCAGACCTTCAGCCCCCGGGCCTGGAGGTCTCTGACGAGCTGCGGCGAGAACTGGGACCAGGTGTTGTGAGCGTCGGCCGACTTGATGAAGACGACCTCTATCCCGTTTCTCCTCGCCTTCTGAGCGATCCGGGCGGCAGTGCCACCCGCCCTGCTCACGTACCAGATCCACATCCCGTCGCCCGCCATGGGATTGGAGGCGGCGGCCGATTCGGCCGCTCGCCCGCGGGGCGCGAGCGCGGCCACGGCGAGGGTCACGACCAGCGCGGCGGCGCAGACTGCGGCGAGCGCCCGCGTGGAGCTCCTTCTCTCGGGTCTAGGCATCATCGATCGCAGCGTACGTAGACCGAAACAACGCTCCGCAACGAAAGGTTCACTCCGCAACGCGCGCGCTACGGGCCCCAGCAGTACAGGAACGCGCCGCATCCGGGTCGCGCGGGCTAGCCGATCGTCGCGGTCGCCCTCTGCTCAGCGGCCTCTCGGGCGCTCTCGTCAGCGTGGTAGGAACTGCGCACCAGCGGGCCCGATGCCACGGACTCGAAGCCGAGGTCGCGCGCGGCGCGCTCCAGGGCCGCGAACTCGTCGGGGTGCCAGTAGCGGTCCACGGGCAGGTGTTTCTCGGTCGGGCGCAGGTACTGGCCGACGGTCAGCACCTGGACGCCGTGCTGTCGCAGGATCCCGAAGGCCTCAACCATCTCGTCGAACTCCTCGCCCAGGCCGACCATCAGCCCGGACTTGGTGACGACCTCGTCTCCGCCCATCTCCTTCGCCATCCGCAGGACGCGGGCGGAGCGCATGAAGTCCGAGCCTCGCCGAGCGACGGGATACAGGCGGGGCACGGTCTCGACGTTGTGGTTGAAGACGTCGGGCCGCTCGGAGATGACGCGGGCCAACGGCATCTCCTCGCCGCGAAAGTCGGGTGTCAGAACCTCGACCGCGCAGCCGGGTGCCATCCTCCTGATCGACCTGATCACGCCGACGAAGGCGCCGGCCCCGTAGTCCGGCAGGTCGTCGCGGTCCACGGAAGTCACCACCGCATGGCGCAGGCCCATCCGCTTCACCTGGTTCGCGACGCGCAGCGGCTCCAGGGGGTCGTGCCAGGTGGGCTTGCCGGTCTGGACGTTGCAGAAGCCGCAGCGGCGTGTGCACACGTCGCCGAGGATCATGAAGGTCGCCGTGCCACGCTCCCAGCACTCGCCCACGTTCGGGCAGTTGGCCTCCTGGCAGACGGTGTGGAGGCCGTCGCGCTCGATCGATGACTTCAGCCGGCGGTAGTTCGGTCCGCCGGGCGCCGGGACCTTCAGCCACTGAGGCTTGCGGTCTCGGAACCCGACCTTGCCCTCCGCGGCCTGGGCGGTGCCGCCGGGGTTCGAGCGCGACCTGGTCACGTGGAGTCGCTGCTCGAGCGTCTCGGGTGGCGGACTCATCTCCTACCTAAGCTACCGGGGCGGCCAGGCCGAGACGCTCCCTCGGCACATCGGTCACGTCCCGGTCATAAACCTCGCAGAACCGCTTTGCGACGACGTCCATGAACGCCGCCATGTCGTGCTCGGCGCCGAGCTCCCGGCAGACCGAGGTCATACGGCATCCCTCGATCCCGCAGGGGACGATCCACTCGAAAGGCTGCAGGTCGTTGTTGACGTTCATGGCGAACCCGTGCGTCGTCACGCCCCGGTTCACGTGGACGCCGATGGAGCCGATCTTCCTCAGCGTCCCCGCGGTCACCTCCACTGCGGCCTCCTCATCCCGGACGGTCGCCTGCAGCAGCTCCTTCGGGCCCGCCCAGACGCCGGTCAAGCCGCCGATTACGCCCGCTGAGATTCCCACGTCGCCCAGCGACCCGATCATCACGCGTTCGAGTCCCCGGATGTACGCGGTGACGTCGTCCCCGTAAGCGGCGAGCGAGACGATCGGGTAGCCGACCAGCTGCCCCGGGCCGTGGTAGGTGACGCGGCCCCCGCGATCGGTCTCCGTGACCTCTATGCCCTGCATCCGATACCAGTCCTCGCCCATGCCCAGCTCGGCGGGCTCGGCCCGGCGACCCTTGGTGTAGACGGGAGGATGCTCCAACAGCAGCAGCACGTCGGGCACCTCACCGTCCAGGCGCTCTGCCTCCAGGCGCGTCTGCATCTCGCGGGCGGCCCCGTAGGGGACCTGACCCAGCCGCGCGCACCACAGCTCAGCGCTCATGCACTCAGTCTCGCAGGCGCCCGCGGCCGGGCCGCTTCCAGCCGGGCCCGTGCCAGGTCCAGGGCGGAGTCGAGGGGCGTCAGCCCGCAAGACTCTGCGTCGTCGAGCACCTCCGCGACGGTGTCCCCGATGCCCTCCACCAGGCGTGCGACCCGGTCCGATGGGAGCGAACGCAGCTCGGCGTAGACGTTGATCAGGCCTCCGGCGTTGGCGATGAAGTCCGGGGTGTACAGGATTCCCCGGCGATGCAGCGTGTGCGACAGGGACTCGTCCGCGAGCTGGTTGTTTGCCGACCCGCAGACGACCGAGCAGCGCAGTATCTCCGCGGCAGACTCGGCGATCGCTCCGCCGAGCGCACATGGCGCCAGCACGTCGCATTCCGCACCGGTCGCGTCGCCGGGATCGAGCCAGGTGGCCCCCAGCTCGGCTCCGACCGCGCGGTGCTCGGAGCGGATGTCCGAGACGAGCAGTTTCGCCCCCTCGCCCGCCAGGATCTTCGCGAGCGCCGTGCCGACGTGCCCGAGGCCGATTATGCAGACACGAACCCCGGACAGGTCCGCGGTTCCCAGGCGGCGCGAGCAGGCCGCGCGCATGGCCGCGGCGACGCCCCGGGCGGTGGACGGGCTGGGGTCTCCGGTTCCGCCCCGCTCGGCGGGAAGGCCCACCACGTGCGAGGTTCGCTCGGCGATGACGGTCATGTCATCGGTCGTCGTGCCGACGTCCTCGGCGACGACGTAACGGCCGTCCAGCGACTCCACGAGGTCACCCAGGTCGAGCATCAGCGCCCGCCGCCGCTCAGCGGGCATCTCGCCGGGGGCGCACAGGGCCGACTTGCCGCCGCCGAGGTCCAGGCCGGCCGCGGCGGCCTTGAGGGTCATCGCCTCGGACAACCGCAACGAGTCCGCGACGGCGTCGCCGGGTGACTTATAGCCCCACAGACGGGCCCCGCCCAGCGCGGGGCCGAGCGCGGTGGAGTGAACGGCCACGGCCAGCTGCAGGCCGCTGCGTGGACCCAGGCGGACGTGGAGCTCCTCGTGGCCGTCGGTGCTCATCGCGTCGTCTCCTGCCAGCCCTCGAGCCGCTCCTTGACCTCGCCGAGGAACCGGGCGGCCTGGGCGCCGTCCAGGGCCCGGTGGTCCCACGACATGCAGAGGTTGGTCATCGGCCTGATCGCGACCGCGTCGCCTCCATCCTGGTCCTCCACCACCACAGGGCGCTTCACCACCGCCTCTAGGTCGAGGATCGCCACCTGCGGCTGGTTGATGATCGGTGTGGCCGCCACCGCGCCGAACTGCCCGGGGTTTGTGATCGTGAAGGTGCCCCCGCGAACGTCGTCGGGCTCAAGCCCGCCATCGCGCGCCCGGGTGGCGACCTCCGCGATCGAAGCGGCCAGCCCCTCGAGACTGAGGCGCTCGGCGTGGCGGATCACGGGGACGATCAGCCCCTCCTCCAATGCAACCGCGATCCCCAGGTCGATGTGGTCGTGATAGACGATCTCCGAGCCCTCCACCGACGCGTTCAGGACGGGGTGGCGCTGCAGGGCCTCGACCGCGGCCTGCGCCACGAACGCTAGGTATGTCAGCGGCACGCCGCGCTCCGCCATCGCCGGCTTCAGCGCAGCCCGGGCGCCCACGACCGCGGCCAGGTCCACCTCGACGATGGTGGTGCAGTGCGCCGAGGTCCGCCTGCTCTCGATCATGTGCTCCGCGATCCGCCGCCGCATCGGGCTCATCGGCTCGCGGCGCCCGGGGAGGCCCGGCGGGCCGGCCGCACGCTCAGCCGTGGGCTTCATCTCCGTCTCCGGCTTCATCTCCGGCGGCGTCTCAGGCACGTAGGGCGACTCGGTGTGAAGCGTGCGCCCGGCGCCGCCGTCCCCCTCCGAACCCGCATGCCCGCTGCCGAGCTCCAGGTGGGCGAGCAGATCGCGCTTGCGAACCCGGCCGCCGACGCCCGTCCCCTCCACCCGCTCCAGGTCGATCCCGTGCTCGCCGGCCATGCGCTGGACGACCGGGGAGTAGAACCGCGAGCGGTCCGGCTCGGCGCCGGCGCCGTCGG
>JAJTCK010000009.1 GCA_021323175.1 Solirubrobacterales bacterium
CGGTGGAGATCCGGACGCCCAGACCAGCGCATCGCCGCGCACGCGTAGAGCGTCCGCACGCGTCTACCCTCTGCATGGATGCCGCTCGCCGAGCTCAGCTCCGGCACCGTCCTGATCCTGATCGTGCTCGCGGCGCTGCCGATCGGCGCCTTCGTCTTCGCCATGGGCGCCGGGCGCGCGTTCTCCCAGATCGGGCGCGGCGACATGTCGATCGGTGACGAGGAGCTGCCGCAGAACCCCGGTGGCCTCACCGACTCCGGCGCCGAGGGGTCCGGCGACGGCGTCTCGGCCTCGGTGCGCGAGGAGGAGATCCGCCAGATGGTCCAGGCGCGCTCCGACCGCGCCCAGGCGCGCGGCGAGAAGGGCTTCGACGTGTCCGCCGAGGTGGAGAGGTTGCTGGAACGTGCCCCCGCGCCAGGGCCGAGCGAAGATCCCGGCCTTCGCGACGAGGTGCGCCAGCTAGTGATCGCGCGGAACGAGCGGCGCGGGCGCCAGGGCAAGGAGCCCCTCGACGTGGACGCCGAGGTCGAGCGCCAGCTGCGGGAGCTGGAGGGCCTGGGCCAGTAGACCCTGGCGCCGTGACCGCGCCTGGGGTATATAACCGGGGCATGGAGGCGTCAGGACAAGATCGAGAGCGGCTGGAGAGCGACGCGGCCGACACCGTCGTCGAGATGGACGAGATGCTGAACCGGCCGGGGACTTACTTCAACCCACAGACCGAGGTGCTGGTCGTTGTGGACGACTCGAGCACGCTCGACGAGGAGGTCTTCAACATGGAGGCCTACGAGGGGGCCGAGTGGGTTCGCCTCTCCGACGACGTGGCCGTCGACGAGTCTCAGCGCGACGCCGTCCTGCTCGACTTCCAGACCCACTACCACCCCGGGATGGCCGACTCCGTCACCGAGACCGCCCTGGAGCAGGGCGACGAGGAGTACGACGAGGGCGAGGACGGCCAGGAGGTCGGCCGCGAAGACTGAGCGCCCGCTGACCCTGCTCGGCGTCCCGATCGACAGCGTTGGGCAGCCGGGCGGCACCGAGTTGGGCCCGAGGGCCTTGCGCGAGCGGCTGGCGCCGGCCGGCATCACCGACGCCGGCGACACACGGACACGGCTGCGGGGCGGGATCCGCGATCCCGAGACCGGATGGCTCGACTTCGAGCAGGTGTGCGACCTGACCGCCGAGGTGCGGGAGCGCGTGGCCGCGCTGGTCGCCGAGGGCCGCGTCCCCGTGGTGCTGGGCGGCTGCTGCACCCTGGTCCCCGGCGCACTGGCGGGCGCCCGCGACGCGCTGGGAGAGAGCGGCCTCGCATACTTGGACGGCCACTTCGACCTGTACGAGGGCGAGACCTCGCAGACCGGCGAGGCCGCGGACTTTCCGCTGGCGGCGGCGATCGGCCGGGCCCCGCAGGCGCTGATCGACCGTCTCGGCGGCGGTCCCGTCGTCGACCCCGAGCGCGTCGAGCTGATCGGCCCCCGGGACGAGGAAGAGGCGGTCGGGTTCGGCTCACCTGTCCCGTCCGAGCTGGGAATCGGCCACTACCGCGACCGGGAGTCGCTGCGCGGCGCCGACCTCGCCACCGTCGGCGCCGAGGCCGCAGAGCGGCTGAGCGAAGGGGGGCGGCACTACTGGCTCCACCTCGACGTGGACGTCTGCGACCAGGAAGCGTTCCCCGCCACCGATGTGCTGATGCCGGACGGCTTGAGCGTGCAGGACCTGTGCGAGCTGATCGCCCCCCTGCTCGCGCACGAGGGTCTTGCGGGGGTCAATCTCGTCTGCTTCAACCCCGAGAAGGACCCCAGCGGCGCGTGCGGGGACGCGCTGGCCGCGCTGGCCCTGGCTGGCCTTCGCGGTCCCGGCGGCTGCTGAGTGTCACGCGCCTGGACAGGGTCGCGGGCGACTACTGCGTCTGCCGCCTCGATCCGGGGGCGGATCCGGCCCCGCGAGATCAAGATGCCGGCCTGCACAGCGTCACATGGACCGCCGTGGAGACCTCCGTCGTATGCCGGTCAGACCGTGCCCCGAACGGCGTCCGGACTGGGGACCCTTCGCCGCGCTGAGGGTCGCCGGCACGCTCGACTTCTCGCTGACCGGAATCCTCTCCGGGCTCACGGGTGCGCTCGCCACCGGCGGAGGACACGAGGTCTTCATATGATGCGCGTGATCGAGGCTGGCCAGGAAGCCCCCGACTTCACCCTCCCCGACCAGGACGGGAACGAGGTCACGCTGAGCGACATGCGCGGCTCCACGGTCGTCCTCTACTTCTATCCCAAGGCCGACACCCCCGGGTGCACCAGACAGGCCTGCGGCATCCGCGACCGATCTTCCGAGTATGGGACGGCCGGAGCGAGGGTGGTCGGCGTCTCAAAGGACACGGTCGAGGACGTGAGGAAGTTCGCCGACAAGTACGCCCTCGACTTCACCCTGCTCGCCGACTCCGAGCACCAGGTCGCGGAGGCCTACGGCACCTGGGGCGAGAAGAGCATGTACGGCAAGAAGTACCTGGGGGTAACCCGCGCCACGTTCATCATCGACCCGGACGGCAAGGTCGCGAGGGTCTTCCCGAAGGTCAGCCCCAAGGCACACGACGACGTCGTGCTCGCGGCGCTGGGCGAGCTTCCGCTGCCTGAGCTCTAGACCGAGACGACCACGATGAAGCTGGCGTACAGCGCCAGCCAGGCCAGCACCGGAAGCAGCTCGAAGCGGTCGCGCAGGCGCAGTGCCCAGTAGGCAAGCAGCCCGCCGGCGAGTCCGAGCGCCATGGAGATGGAGGCGTTCCCGCTCACCTCCCACTCCGTGAAGATCAGGCCGATCCCGATCGGGATCGTGGACTGGAAGACCATTGCGCCCGTGATATTGCCCAGCGCCAGGGAGTCCTTGCCCTCGCGGACCCAGAAGAAGCTGTTGACCTTCTCGGGCAGCTCGGTGGCGAGCGGGGCGAGGATCAGGGAGAGGACGATCGGCTCGGCGCCGATGTCCTCGGCGACGTGGACCAGCTCCTCGACGAACAGGTGCGCGCCTCCGACCATCGCGCCCAGTCCGACGAGGACCTGGATCACCGCGATCGAGAGCGGCGGATCTGTGGCGGCCCTGGGGCCGCGAGCCATGATCATCGGGTTGAGGGTCTCCTCGGGCTGTGTCTCGCCGCCGCTCCGCAGGGTCCATGCGACGTACACGACGTAGGCGACGAAGAAGAGGATGCCCGCGACCAGGCGCAGTCCCTCCGGCGCGCCGAACCCGAGCGCCAGGGCCAGGCCGAAGAACACCATGAAGAACGCCAGGTCGCGATCCAGCGTGGGCACGTGGGCGTTCAGCTCGATGCCCTGCTCGCGCTTGTTCCGGTACAGGAAGGCGGTCAGCCCGACCAGGCCCATCGCCAGCGTGGCCAGCAGGAACGGAGCACCGACGATGGCGCCGATCGCGACGTCCTCGCTCTTCGTGGCGCCGACGAGCGCCACGATGGCGATCAGGGTCTCGGGCAGCGCCGTCCCGACCGCCGCGAGCAGGCTGCCTACGGCGCCCTCACCCAGGCCGAGCTTGTGGCCGATCCACTCGATCGCGTTCGTGAACAGCAGCGCGCCGGCGAGGATGATCGCGAAGCTGAGGAAGAGAAGAAACGCCTCCACCTACCTGCGCCTCCCGGGCGCGCGCGGCCTCACGCGTAGAAGAAGGCCAGGCCGAGGATCACGTACAGCGCCAGCAGCTGCACGCCCTCGAACCAGTTCGACTCGCCCTCGTTGGTGACCTGGTGGGCGACGAGCACCGCCAGGACCACGGCGGCGATCTCGAAGCCGTTGAAGACGAGTGGCATCGGTCCCGGTCCGAGGAAGAACGAGGTGATGACCAGGACCGGCGCCACGAACAGGGCGACCTGCGCGCTCGAGCCGATCGCGATGTTCACCGACAGGTCCATCTTGTCCTTGATCGCGACCAGGACCGCGACCCAGTGCTCGGCGGCGTTGCCGACGATGGCTACGACGATGACCCCGATGAAGAACTCGCTGAGGCCGATGGACTCCGATGCCCCTTCAATCGAGCCCACCAGGATCTCGGACATGCCGCCGACTGCGATCCCTGCCACCGCCAGCGCGATGACCGAGGTCCGGATCGACCAGCCCCAGGTGTCGTCATGTCCCTCTTCGCCTTCCTGGTGGGGATTGAAGAGCGAGCGGTGGGTGCGGAGGCTGAACAGCAGCCCTATCGCGTAGGTGGCGATCAGGACGATCGCCACCGCGAGCGAGAGGTCCTCGACTGTGCCGTCGAAGTCGATTCGCTCCTGGTCGATCCCGGGCAGGCCCTGGCCCTCGACCAGCTCGAAGATCGCCGGCATCACCATCGCCGCAACGGCCAGGAACAGCATTAGCGACTGGACGTTGGCGGCGGTGCGGTTGAAGGTCTGGTGGCTGCGACCGCCCACAAGGCCGCCGGCTAGCATGGCGGCGCCCATCACCAGCAGGATGTTCCCCAGGATCGAGCCGATCACCGATGCCTTCACGACCTCGTGCAGGCCCGCCTGGAGGGCGAACAGGGCGATGATCAGCTCCGGGGCGTTCCCGAAGGTGACGTTGAGGAGGCCGCCGATCCCGGGGCCGGACTTGGCCGCGACCTCCTCGGTCGCCCGGCCCATCAGCGCCGCCGTCGGGATCACGCCCGCCGCTGCCGCGAAGAAGATCAGGCCGGCGGACGCGTGCGCCAGCTCCAGCGCGATCGCCGCCGGGATGAATGGGACCAGCAGGTACGGCCAACCCGAAGGGGAGAAGAAGAAGCGGGGGCCGAAGGAGGGGCCCGGGTTGCCTGCGGAGGGGTGCTCGCTAGAGGCCACGGCCGGATCGAGGGCTGCTCACTGCTCCAGCAGTGCTTCGCACCGCTGGAGCGCATCCGCACCCTGGGCGGTGCCCAGGCAGTCGAGATAGGCCTGCGTGGCGGCCGAGCCCGGCTCCGACGCGCCGCCGGCTGCCGCGCCCAGCTGTCCGAGCCGGCTGGGATCCACGCCGAACTGCTGCAGCAGGGTCTCGAGCGGCTGCGAATCCGTGGGCCCGACGATCGTCTGGGCCTCATTCAACTCCGCGAGCGTGACGTCGAAGTGCACGGTGACCGAATCGGGGGAACCGCCGCTTTCGGGAGGCTCCAGCTCCATGCTCGCCTCGAGCCTGCGGAGGATGTCGTCGTCGGTGCCCGTGAAGACATCGAAGTCGGCGCTGGTCACGATGTCGGTCAGCTGGCCGAGCTGGTCCAACTGCGCGGGGCTCACCTGCTGCGCGGCCTGCGGAACGCTCTCCGTGATCGTCCTCAGGTCCTCGATCAGCTTCGGCACGTCGGCCTGGCCTGAGACGTGGATCGTCTCGGTCCCGTCGACGTCCTCATTTCCCTCGTTGGACAGGTCGGTCAGCCAGCCGGAGGGGTCAATTCCGAGCGACCCGAGCAGATCCTGGTTCTCACCCTGCTGGCCCTGGGACTGCGCCTGCTCGAACGCGGTGCGGAACTGCGAGAAGGCCTCCGCCGGGACCTCGTAGTCAGTGCCCTGGAAGCTGAGGAACGCAGAGTCGCCGGTGGAGAGAAGGCCGGCGCTGCCCGAGAAGTCCTGGGATTCGCTGTCGAGCGAGGCCTCGGCCTCCATGTCGAACTGGGGCACCCCATAGCCGCCGCCCTGGAAGGGACCGCTGAAGCTCGCCTCGAGCGAGCCCGGGTCATCGCCACCCTCGGCCGTCACGTCGAAGCTGATATCCAGCACGCCGCTATCCACGGCCTGGTCGCTATCGAACGTCGCGTCCAGGACCTCCTGCGGGTCCTCGTCGCCGCCGTCGTCGCCACCGCACGCGACCAGGACGGTGGCGGCGAAAAGCGCGAGCAGGACTGCGATAGCGGTACGAAGACTCGGGAAGATGGGTCCCCCCCTGGCGACGGGAAGATGGGCAGAGCGCTGCGCCAGCGTAGCGCACGCCCCTTATGGTTCCAGCCGATGGAAACGCCCGCGCGAACCTGTCCGTCGTGCGCCGCGGAGAACCCCGTCCATGCCCGCTTCTGCATGTCCTGCGGCGGGGCGCTGGCACCCGGTTGCCCTGCCTGCGGAGCCGAGAACCCGCCCGGCGCAAAGTTCTGCATGGAGTGCGGCGCCCAGCTCGACGACTCCGCGCCTCCGTCTCCGACGCCGGCACCGTCCGCCGCCCTGCCGGTCGAAGCGCCCCCCGAGGAGCGTCGCCAGGCGAGCGTTCTCTTCGCCGACCTCTCGGGCTACACCGCAGCGGCCGAGCGCATGGACCCCGAGGCGGTCAAGGCGCTCCTTGACCGCACGCTCCGCCGGCTCGGCCAGGAGATCGAGCGCTACGGCGGGGCGATCGACAAGTTCATCGGGGACAACGTGATGGGGGTCTTCGGCGCGCCCGTCTCCCACGAGGACGACCCCGAGCGGGCCGTGCGGGCCGGCCTCGCGATGCAGGCCGCCATGGACGAGGTGAACGGCGAGATCAACGACCGCTACGGCGTCGACTTCTCCCTCCGGGTCGGCATCAACTCGGGCGAGGTGATGGCGGGCGCGGTCGGGGACCGCTACACGGTCCTTGGGGACGTGGTCAACGTGGCCGCGCGCCTGCAGGCCGCGGGACGCCCCGGCAGCGTCACGGTGGGCGAAGCGACCCACCGCGCAACCCGCGAGGCTGTCACCTACGAGCGGCTGGAGGACTTGCTGCTGAAGGGCAAGGAGGAGCCCGTGCCGGCGTGGGAGGCGATCGAGGCCATCGCGGCCCCCGGCCGCGGCGCCCGCAGGCTGGAGACGCCCCTGATCGGCCGTGGCGAAGAGGCCGGCCTGCTGGTCTCGCTGGTGGACAGGATCCAGCACGAGGAACGCCCCTACCTGGTCACAGTCATCGGCCAGGCGGGCGTCGGGAAGTCCCGGCTGCTGCGGGAGCTGACAGAGACGGTTTCGGGATACGAGACCCCGCCCACGATCCGGCGCGGGCAGTGCCCGCCCTACGCGGGCATCTCCTACCTGGCGCTGGTCGAGGTCCTGCGCGAGGAGTTCGAGTTGCTGGACACCGACGCCCCGGATACGGCCTGGCAGAAGCTCCGCTCGGGCGTACAGGACCTGATGGACGAGCTCGACGAGCCGGAGGCCGGCGAGCGCAACGCGGCGCTGCTCGCCGTGCCCCTTGGCATCGAGACGCCGGCCGAGAGCGCCCCCCAGGACGACGATCCTCAGCGGATGCGCGAGGCGCTGTTCTCGGCGGCGCGGGCGGTGATCGAGGCGCTGACCCGCCGACGGCCGGTCGTGCTCGCGATCGACGACATCCACTGGGCGGACGAGGGGATGCTCGACCTGATCGACCACCTCGCGCGCTGGGTCCGGGGCCCGCTGCTACTGGTCTGCCTGGCCAGGGACGAGCTGCTGGAGCGGCGCCCGGGCTGGGGTGGCGGGCGCAAGAACGCTACGTCGATCTCGCTCGAGCCCCTCACCGAGGACGAGACGCGCGAGCTCGTGGCGGCCCTGATGCCGGAGGCCGTCGGCGACGGCAACGGAAGCGGAGGCGGACCCGACGCCGGAAACGGCGTCGTCCCACAGGTCGCCGAGCGCTCAGGGGGCAACCCGCTGTTCGCCGAGGAGATGGTCAACCGCCTGATCGAGGAGGACACGGTTGAGACGGCGACTCTGCCCGGGACCGTCCAGTCCCTGCTGGCCGCAAGGCTCGACTCCCTGGGCCGTCCCGAGCGCAGGTTGCTGCTGCAGGCCTCGGTCGTGGGGCAGACCTTCTGGGACGGCTCGCTGGCCGCGACCGCCCAGGAGGAGGGCCTTGACTTGGTGCAGACCCTTGCGGCGCTGGAGGAAAAGGACCTGATCGTGACCAGCCCCCGCAGCCGGATCAGCGGTGAGCGCGAGTACGCCTTCAAGCACGTGCTGAT
The DNA here is from genome assembly GCA_021323175.1 of Solirubrobacterales bacterium. GTDB lineage: Bacteria > Actinomycetota > Thermoleophilia > Solirubrobacterales > 70-9 > VGBV01. Next base: position 7,891 of record JAJTCK010000009.1, read on the forward strand.
CCGCGACGTCGCGTACGGGATGCTTCCCAAGGCCGTCCGCTGCCGCAAACACGTCGAGGTCGGCGAGTTCATCCGCGAACGGGCGGGCGACCGCATCGACGCGTTCGTCGGCCTGGTCGCCGAGCATTACACGCGGGCGGCGGCGCTGGGCGCCGACGGCGGGCTCGACGAGGGCGCCCTGATGGAGCTGCGAACCGAGGCGCTGGGGCTGCTGGAGGCCGCCGGGGACGCCGCGGCCGCTCTGTACTCCAACCCGGAGGCGTTCGAGCGCTACTCGGCAGCCCTCGAGATCACTGACGAGATGGACCCCGCCGACCGCGCGCGGATCGGCGAGAAGCAGGGCGATGTCGCCCTGCGGATGGGCCGCGTGGACGCGGCCGTCGCCGTCTGGGAGCGCTCGCTCGCATACCACCGCGAGCAGGAGCAGCTGGAGCGGGTGGCGGACCTGCACCGCAAAATCGGCGCCGGCCTCTGGCACAAGGGCGAGCGGCGGGCGTCCATCGACAACTACCAGCGCGGCATCGACCTGCTGAAGGACGGCCAGCCGTGCATCGAGCTTGTCCGCTTATACGAGGAGGCGGCATCGCTCTACATGCACACCGGCGACAACATGCTGGCGATCTACGCGTCCGAGAAGGCGCTGCGCCTGGCCGAGCGCCTGGACGAAGCGCGCGCCGCCAGCCGGGCCCATGGCATCTTCGGACGGGTCTTCGGGCGCATCGGGGACTCCGAGAAGGCGCGGGAGAACCTGGAGCGGTCGGTGGCGCTGGCACGCGAGTCAGACCGCGGCGAGGCCGTCCGGGCCCTGCTGACCCTCGGCTATCACCTGGAGGTCTCCGAGGCCGACTACGAGGGCGCCGCGACCGCCTATCGGGAGGCGCTTGCCCTCTCCCAGGAGGTCGGGGACCTGCCGAGCCAGGTCGAGCTGCGCGCATCGCTCGGACAGCTGGCGATCCACCGGGCCGACTGGGAGGAGGTCGAGCGCGAGGCCGAAGCGAGCTCCGCGCTGGCCGAGCGCGAGGGACTCCACGGCAAGCTCTGCTTCCCATGCGTCCTCCGCGCTGTCCTGCACTGGCGCCGCGGCGAGTGGGCCGAGGCCGAGCGAGCCTGCCGCCGCGCTCACGAGCTCGGCGAGCAGGTCGGCCGCTCAGAGGTCGCCTTCGAGGCGCTGTTCTGGCTGGGCGTGACCTTGCGCGACTCGGGGGACCTCCCCGGAGCCGAGAGCGAGCTCTCGCGAGCGCTCGACATCTGCGAGCGCGCCGGCCTGATCGCGCAGTCGGTCGAGGCCATCTCGACCCGCGCGATCGCGTTGGCGCTGGCGGGCCGGGAGGATCAGGCCAGAGCCGCCGCCGAGGAGGCCGAGCGCCTCTCCGAGCGCCTCCACTATCCGGTCGGCAAGGCGGCGAAGCACGAGGCTTCTGGAGCCTGCGCCGGTTCGCCAGAGGAGATCCGCGAGCAGATGGAGGCCGCGCGGGACAAGTGGACCGAGCTGGGCAGGCCGCTCGACGCCGCCCGCACCGTCTTGGTCTGGGGCCGCATCCTGGAGCCTCACGACGTCCACGGCTCGGCCGAGCTGATCCGCGAGGCGGCCGAGGAATACGAGCGGCTCGGGGTCTCGGGCCTGGCCGAGCAGGCGCGCGAGCTCGTCGGCTGACGCATGCCCACCTGGCAGCAGCAGAGCCTGATCGAGGCGCCGGTCTCGCGGGTGTGGGCGCTCCTTGCCGATCCCGCGAGCTATCCGGCCTGGGCGGGTGATGCCATCAGCGTCACCGGCCGGCCGACGAAGATCGAGAAGGGAGCAACGTTCGAGCAGACGAGCCCGGGTCCATTCGGATCCCAGCAGACCACGACCTTCGAGGTCGAGGAGCTGGAGGATCTGCACGAGATCAAGCTGCGCTGCCAGATGAGCGGCTACTACTCGCACTGGCGACTCACCGAGGCGCAGGGCCAGACCTTCGCCGACGTGGAGATCGGCGTCGAGCCCATCGGTGTCCACGGCCAGGTCGCGCGCGTGATGATGACCAAGAAGCAGCTGCGCCAGGTGACCGAGGAGAGCCTGGACGGGCTGCGGCGGGCGACTGTCGGGTCCGGCCATCCCGGCGCTCAAGCCGCGACGTAGAATCGCCTCGATGACCGAGCCCTCAGGAAAGACCTGGATCCTGACCGGGTCGCTGGAGAACTTCCGGATCAACGCCGGGCGCGGGTTCGACGTGATCGGCTTCAAGGAGCGACGGCGCAACCAGGCCGAGCAGTTCTCGCCGGGGGACGAGGTCGTCTTCTACGTGACCGGTGTCCAGGCGTTCGGAGGCATCGCGCGGGTCACCTCGCGGATGTTCGAGGATCGGACACCGATCTGGCCTCGGGGAAAGAAGAAGACCCCCGAGCCGTATCCCTGGCGCGTCGGCGCGGAGCCCGTCCTGGTGCTGGACGAGGACGACTTCGTCCCGGCGGAGGAACTGGTCCCCGAGCTGGAGCACGCCGCGAAGTGGCCGGCCGAGCACTGGCATCTGGCGTTCCAGGGCCAGCTCCGCACCGTGGGGGTGCCTGACGCGGCGCTCCTCCGCGAGCGGATGCATGCCGCCGCGGCGGCCGTCGCGAGGTGAGCGACGAGGCCCCGCAGACTCAGCATCGCCGGCACTTCACACGCGAGCAGGCCGACGCGCTCCTGCCGAAGCTCGAGCCGATGCTGGTATCGCTCCGCGAGGCCAAGGACGAACTCACCGACGAGCAGGCTCACGAGCTCCTCTCGGACGCCGCGCCCGGCAACGGCGGCGGCGAGCCCGGACACCGGGTCGGAACCGCGTTTCTCGAGGTACGGCGCCTGCTCGACACCCTCGAGGAAGCGGAGATCGTGGTTCGCGACATCGATCGCGGCCTGATCGACTTTCCTGCCCTGATGGACGGACGTGAGGTCTATCTGTGCTGGGAGCTGGGCGAGGAGTCGGTCGGCCACTGGCACGACATCGAGTCGGGCTACGGTGGCCGGCAGCCGCTGGATTGAGCGGGTCACCGACCTACCCCGGACGCTCCTGCGCGAGGTCCGCGGCCTGCGAGGCAACGAGAAGCTCGCGGTGATCGGGGTGGCGGTGATCGCGGTGAGCCTACTGCTCCCGTGGTACGGAGTCCCGGTCTCGGGAGACGTGGTCCAGACGGGGCTCGGGGCCTTCGACTGGGCCACGGCCGCACTGATGCTCGCCGCCGCGGCCGCGCTCATCTTGGCGATGCGGATCGGGGGTGGCTACCGGCTGCCGCGCCCGCTCACCGAGTGGGGGCTGCTGGTCGCCGCAGGCGTGTGGGCCGCGGCGATCGTGGGCTACCGGATGGTCGATCGGCCCGAGCTGGACTTCGAGGTGATCGTCCGGGTGAACCGCGACTACAGCCTGCGGTACGGGATCTTCGTCGCGCTCGCCGGAGCGCTCCTTATCGTCGCGGCCGGCGTCCGCGCGCGGGCGCAATCCGCGCAGCGGACGGCTCGGAGGGCCGGCGGCTAGTCCACGTCCATCTTGGCGGGCTCGGGCGGCTCGATCCCGTTGCGGCGCATGCCCTCCTCGATCCCCTCGATGACAGTCAGCAGCACCCGGACGCGCGCGTAGCGCTTGGAGTCGCCCTCGATCAGGTGCCAGGGCGCGTGCGGCTGGCGGTCGGTGCGCTCAAGCATCTCCTCGACCGCGGCGGCGTACTCATCCCGCTTCTCCCGGTTCCGCCAGTCCTCGTCGGTCAGCTTCCACTGCTTCAGCGGATTCTTGCGGCGACTCTCGAAACGCTTCAGCTGCTCCTCGTCGGAGATGTGCATCCACAGCTTCACCAGGATCATGCCCTCGTCGGCGAGCGTCTGCTCGAACGAGTTGATCTCGTCGTAGGCCCGCTTCCAGGACGCTTCCTCGGCGAACCCTTCGACGCGCTCCACGAGCACGCGCCCGTACCAGGAGCGATCGAGCACGGTCATCCCTCCCCACCCCGGCAGCACCGGCCAGAACCGCCACAGGAAGTGGTGGCGCTTCTCGTCGTGCGTGGGAGCCGCGAACTGCACGACTCGGACGTGCCGGGGGTCCATCGGCGAGACCAGCCGCTTGATCGCACCGCCCTTCCCGGACGCGTCCCAGCCCTCGAACAGGACGCACACCGGCGGTCCGAGCGCGCGGTCTCCGATCTGGCCGCCGAGCGTCAGCCGCAGCTGTGTCAGCCGCTCCCAGCCCTGCGCGAGGGCGCTCGCCTCCTCCTTGCGCGAGAGCTGCTTCGACAGGTCGACCTTGTCGAGGCGTCCCACGGCTCCGATCCTTTCAGCTACCGCGTGCCCGGCGCCAGGATCTGCCGGTTCGACTCGGGCTCCTCCTCGGTCGCGATCACCGCCAGCGGCAGCAGCAGCGTCGCCATGAAGATCATGATGATCCCGGTCGCGACCGCGACCTTGCTCTTGTAAAGATGGCCGAGGGTCCCGACCACGAAACCGGCGAGCATCAGGAGCAGGTACGGGCTGATCGAGCTGGGCAGGACGTCTGCGACGGGCGGCACCGATCGATTATCCGTGACTGGCCGCAGCTGCCGGCTCACCCCTTCGATCTATCATCAGCCGCCATGCCGGACGCTGAACAGCCGCGGTCGGTCGCCGAGGTCCGCGAGGGACTGGGCGAGGCCGGCTACCTGGCCGACGAGTCCTCCGCTCTCGTCTCCTTCCTCGCGCAGCGCCTCGGCAAGCCCGTGCTGGTCGAGGGACCGGCCGGAGTCGGCAAGACCGAACTGGCCAAGGCGCTCTCGCGCCACACCGGCCGGCCGCTGATCCGGCTCCAGTGCTACGAGGGGCTGGACGAGGCCAAGGCACTGTACGAGTGGAACTACCGCAAGCAGCTCCTGCGGATCCAGGCCGAGGCCGGCGGCGAGGCCGAGCCCCCCGAGGGCTCGTGGGAGGCGACCCGGGGCGACATCTTCAGCGAGGAGTTCCTGTTCACCCGCCCGCTCCTGGAAGCGATCAGCGCGGAGATGCCGGTGGTGCTGCTGATCGACGAGATCGACAAGACAGACCAGGAGTTCGAGGCGATGCTGCTGGAGGTCCTCTCGGACTTCCAGATCTCGATCCCCGAGCTGGGCGTGATCGAGGCGCGCACGCGTCCGCTCGTCCTTTTGACCTCCAACAACTCGCGCGAGCTGACCGAGGCGCTGAAGCGCCGCTGCTTGTATCTGTGGCTCGACTACCCATCCGTGGAGCGCGAGCTGGAGATCGTCCGGCTGCACACCCCCGAGCTGGACGAGGGCTTGGCGCGGCGCATGGTCGAGGTCGTCCACATGGTCCGCCAGCTCGACCTGAAGAAGCCGCCCTCGATCGCCGAGTCCATCGACTGGGCGAGGACCCTGCTGCTGGTTGGCGCCGAGGACCTGGACCGCGAGACCTTCGAGCAGTCGATGAGCATCATCGTCAAGCACCGCTCCGATATCGACCTGGTCGCCGAGCGGGTGGCAGTGAAGCTCGGGGACGCAACGCCCCCCGCCGGGGCCGCCGGGCAGACGCAGGCATGATCTCCCCGGAGCGGCCCCCTGGCGAGGAGGACCGCGTCCCGGGCACGGCCGGAAGCCTGCTTGCCTTCTTCGAGGACCTGCGCTCGGAGGGGGTGGCGGTCGGGACCTCCGAGATCCTCGACGCCTTCGCGGCCCTGGAGCAGGTCAGCTGGACCGACCAGCGCGACTTCCGCGAGGCCCTGGCCTCCACGATCGCCAAGTCCCAAGAGGACAGGCGGGTGTTCGAGCTGCTCTTCGATCGCCACTTCTTCCGCGCCGCGGAGGCCGAGGCACTCCAGCACGAGGTCCAGGAGGAGCGCTACGACGGCTCGGACCGCCTCGACCTGGACGAGCTTCGCGAGGCGATCCGCCAGGCGATCAGCGCCGGCAGCGACGGCGAGATGCGAGACCTAGCGCGTCTTGCGATCAGCGCCTTCGGGCGCCGGGGGGAGCGCTCGGGAGTCATCGGCGTGGACGTGCAACGGATCCGCCGGGCCCTGGAGCTGCAGGCTCGCGGCGGCTCCGACGGCGAGCAGGCCGCGCTGGACCCACAGGAGGTGCGACGGTTCGAGCAGCACCTGCGCCGCGAGCTAGAGCGCGCAACCATCGAGCGGACGGGCAAGCTGCCTCCGTCGCGCCCCCTCGCCGAGCTCGACCGCACCCTGCCCACCAGCCCGACGCAGGACCTGGCCGCCGTTCACCGCGCGGTCGCGCAGATGAAGAGGCGGATCGCGACCCTGGGCCACGAGCAGCGAGGGCGGCGCCGCGGCCGGGTCGTGGACGTCCGGCGGACGATGCGGGCATCGCTGGAGACCGGCGGCGTGCCGCTGCGGCTGCGCTACCGGCCGAAGCGGCCGAGGCGTCCTGAGATCTACGTGCTCTGCGACGTCTCGACCAGCGTCAGCAGCGCCAGCGTCTTCTTCCTCTCGGTCCTGCACGCCCTGCACGACTCGTTCCGGAAGCTGCGCAGCTTCGTCTTCATCGAGCGGATCAGCGAGGTATCCGACATCTTCGAGCACGAGCGCGACTTCCGAAAGATCTCCGAGCGCGTCTCGTCCGAGGGTGGCGTCGCCGACGTCTCGGGCTACACGGACTATGGCCGCGTCTGGCTGGAGTTCGGCGAGGAGATCGCCGAGGACCTGGGGCCCCGCTCGAGCGTGATCGTCCTGGGCGACGCCCGCACCAACGGCCGCGAGCCGCACGCCGAGATCTTCGGGACCATCGCCTCGCGGGCCGGCCGGACTTTTTGGCTCAACCCCGAACCGCGCCTGTACTGGAACTACGGCGACTCGGTGATGGCCGCCTATGAGCCCTTCTGCGACGGGGCGTTCGAATGCTGGACCACCAAGCACCTGGAGCAGTTCGTGAACGTGGTCGCGGGCGGGCGGCCCGCGGACCTCACGCGCGGATCCTGAGCGAGAGCCCGCCCCGGTCCGGGCTCTCCCATTCGGACCAGTGCCGCTCCAGCCCCTTCAGGAAACGCTTGGGCTTGTCGCGGTAGACGCGCGTCCCGAGTGAGAGGGCGGCGAACTGAAGCTCGCCCCGCCTGCGGTCGATCAACTCGGACAGCACGCGCCGGTCGCCCGGCTCGGCGAGCGTCGCGGCCCTCTCCGATGTCGCCTCCGCGAGCAGCGCGAGGTCGTGGTCGTCGCCCAGCTGGTCCGCGAGGTCATCGGTGTCCCCGACGACGTAGCCGATCACCTCAGGGTTCACGCAGCGGACCAGGCGCATCTGGTACCAGAGGTCCTTGACGCGCTTGCGCCACTCGTGGAGGTTGATGTCGGTCGGCTCCTCCTGTGCTTCGTGCAGCCGCTTGCGCCCTCGGCGGTAGGTGCGGTGTATGCCGGGCGCCACCATGGCCCAGCCCTCGGTCTCGAGGGGCCAGGATTCGATCCCCGAACGTGCCTCCTTGAGCGCAGCCGCCGCGCAGTTGAGGGCGCGCTCGCGCGAGCCGTCCTCGGAGTGTCCGGCCAGATCCTGCTCCAGGCTTTCGCGCAGTCCTGAGAAGCGCTCAGTGGCGGAGTCACCGAAGCGTTCATCGAGCCGGTCCAGCGTCTCGATCAGGACCTCGGAGTCGCGCAACCCGCTGAGGCCCCGCCCGATGTCCCCGTACCGCTGATTCTCCGTCCTGTACAGATCGTCCCCGAGCTCGTCCCGGACCAGACGGATCACGGCGCGGATCTTCTTGATGTCCTTCCGGGCCTCGTGGATCGCCTCCGCCGGGGGGACGCCGGTGGCGCCACCGAGGTGGGCGATCGCGTCGTCGGTCCTGGCCAGTGCCACGCGCCGCAGTCCCTTGCCGGGCGATTCGCCGTCGAGCAGGCGATATGCGGTGTCGCTGTCCCTGACCTCTCCGTTGCGCGAGGCGAAGCGGCGCAGACCCTCTCCGACCACGGCCGCCGCCGCGGCGCCCCCCGCCAAGACCGCCGCCACGCGCTTGTCGGCGCGGGGAACATGCTCGATGGCCGACCTCGCCTTCTCGATCCTTCGCTCGCGACGCCTCATGTTTTTTGGCTTACCCGACGCCCATCGGGGAAAACCGGCCGGATTCCTAGAGTCAGTTTCCTCCGGCGGGGGCCCCCCGGATCGCCAAACTCTGGTTCTTGTAGGAGTCGTCGTCGGTCACCTCGGCGCCCAGCCAGCGGGGGCGATCGAACCCGGCGGCCGCCTCCTCGCTGGGAAATTCGATCTCGGCGACGGCCAGCCCCTCCAGGTCGCCGTCGTAGACGTCCAACTCGATCGTCCGGGCACCATCCCTGATCAGGTGGCGATGCTTGCTGAGGCGCCGCCCCTCGGTCAACGGCCACAGGCGCTCGAAGTCACCCGGCTCCAGCGGGATCTCCCTCTCTTCCCGGGAGAGCCCGGAGCCGCGCTTGACGGTCAGCATCAGCTCGCCGCCGTCGCGACGCAGGCGCACCTCGGAATCCGCGCCTATAGCCAGGTAGCCCTGCTCGATCGGCCGCGACTCGCCGGTGAGATCGGGCAGCCGTTCGACGAGGAACTTGCGCTCGATCTCCATGCCGTCAAGGTAGCGGCGGGGGCGCGGACGGGGGCCCTTCTCGTAGACTGGGCGGGACCACCAGGGGGGCTCGCGGGCTAAGCGGGCTGAGATAGCGGAATTGGCCTCCACCACCCACCGCTGACCCTCAGAACCTGTGCGGTAATGCGCGCGGAGGGAGCATGCTCAGCACGACCGGGGCTCCCGAATCGGAGCCCCTCGATGTATCTGGCAAGGCCGGGCCGCCCGTCTCGATCCGGGGACTGCTCCACGCGTTCGGAGACCTGCTCGCGCTGGACGGCATCGACCTGGAGGTACCGGGGGCCGGGGTGCTGGGGATCGTTGGCCCATCCGGGTGCGGGAAGTCCACTCTGCTCGAGGTGGCAAGCGGCCTGCTCGAGCCGTCGGCGGGGAGGGTGTCCGTAGGCGAAGCCGCGGACGCCCCAAGCCGCACCCCGGCCGGCGAGCGCCTTGCCCGCTGCGCCCTGATGCCTCAGCGCGACCTGCTCCTCCCCTGGCTCGCGGCCATCGACAACGCCGCCCTGGGTCCGTCGCTGGCCGGTGCATCCCGGGAGGCCGCGAGGGAGCGGGCCCGGGCGGACTTCAATCGCCTGGGGCTGGGCGGCTTCGAGCTCGCGAAGCCGCAGGAGCTGTCCGGAGGCATGCGCCAGCGCGTCGCGTTCCTGAGGACGCTCATCTCCGGGAAACAGGTTCTGCTGCTGGATGAGCCGTTCGCCTCCCTGGACGCCATCACACGTGCCGAGACACAAGCCTGGCTCGCTGGGGTACTGGCACAGGACAGCCACACGGTCCTGCTCGTGACCCACGACGTCGAGGAGGCTCTCTACCTGTCGGACCGGGTCGCGGTGCTCACCGCCCGCCCGGCGCGCGTGGCCGCGACGCTCGACGTGCCCGAGCCCCGTTCGCCCGATCGCGCCGCGGCGGTGACGGCCGCGGATTTCGTAGAGCTCCGCGAGCGCGCGCTGCGATTGCTCGCCGGAGGCGCGAGGTGAGCGCCCGGGCCCGGGACGTTGCGGCGCCGGCGCTGCTCTTCGTCGCGCTGATCGGCCTCTGGGAGGTGGCCGCGCAGACCGGGGTGCTCGCGGACGTCCTCCTGACCGAGCAGGGGGCCGGGGGCGGAGGCGACGCCGAGTTCCTGGTCCCGGCTCCCAGCGACATCGCCGACGCGCTCTGGAACGACCGCGATCTGCTGGCCGAGGACGCCTGGGTTACCCTGCGGGAGGTCGTCCTGGGCTTCGCGCTCGCCCTGGTCTCGGGACTGGCGCTCGCCGTCCTGATCCACCTCTCCAAGACCACCAGACGCGCGGTCTATCCCCTCCTGGTCGCCTCGCAGACGATCCCGATCGTCGTGCTCGCCCCGATCCTGGTCGTCTGGTTCGGCTTCGGGATCTTCCCGAAGTTGCTGATCATTGCCCTGATCTGCTTCTTCCCGATCACGGTCAACGCGTACGACGGGCTGCGGTCGGTCGACCCGGACCTTCTGAAGATGATGCGAACACTCGGCGCCGGCCGCGGCCAGACGCTGAGGCGGGCCGAGCTGCCATGGGCTCTCCCCTTCATCTTCAGCGGCGCCAAGATCGCGGTTGCGGTGGCGGTCATCGGCGCCGTCTTCGCCGAGTGGGCCGGCGCCGACTCGGGGCTGGGACATCTGATCCTGGTCTCGTCGGGAGAGCTGTCGACCTCGTTGACCTTCGCCGCGATCGTCGTGCTGTCGGCCATCGCCATCTGCCTGTTCGCTCTGCTCGCGCTCGTCGAGCGGCGAGTCGTTACCTGGAAGGAAGGTCCATCGTCATGAGGAGAAGTCCGAGACGCCTGATGCTCGCCGTCGGCGTGGGGTTGGTAGCCGCTGGGCTCGCCGCCTGCGGCGAGAAGCAGGAGGACCTGGGATCGGCGGGGGCTGCGCCGGTCGACCTGGCGCTCGACTTCTACGTCAACCCCGACCACGCCGGCATCTACACAGGGCTCGAACGCGGCTACTTCGCGCGGGCGGGCCTGAACGTGCGCCCGCGCGTCCCCTCCGACCCGTCGGCCCCGATCCGCGAGGTCGCAGCCGGGCGGGTCGACCTGGCGATCAGCTACGAGCCCGAGGTGCTGCTGGCGCGCGACAAGGGACTCGACGTGGTCGCGGTGGCGGCGCTGGTCGACGAGCCGCTGACGTCGCTGATCTCACTGCCGGCGGCGGGAATCGAGGGACCGGCCCAGCTGGCCGGCAAGACCATCGCCACCGCGGGCATCCCGTACCAGACCGACTATCTGGAGACGATCCTCGAGGGGGCCGGCCTCAGCCTCTCAGACGTGAGCCAGGTGAGCGTCGGGCTCAACCTGCTGCCCGCGCTGCTCGGCGGGCGCGCGGACGCGATCCTCGGTGGATTCAAGAACGTCGAGGGCGTGGACCTGGCGCGGCGCGGCGAGAACCCGTCGGTCGTGCCCGTGAACCGGCTGGGCGTCCCGACCTACGACGAGCTCGTCCTGGTCGCCAGCGGGAACCGCATCGAAGACGACCCCGAGGAGATCCGGCTCTTCATCGCGTCCCTCGCGAAGGGGACCGAGGACGCCGTCGCGGACCCAGCCGCCGCCACGCGGGCGATCTTGGCGGCGAACGAGGGGCTCGACCCCGACCTGACGCGCGCCGAGGTCCAGGCGACCCTGCCGCTCCTCGCCACCACCCCCAAGCAGCCCTTCGGGCAGATGGACTCCGAGGAGTGGACGCTGTTCGCGAGCTGGATGAGCGAGAACGGACTGATCAGCGAGGTCCCCGACACGAATGAGGTTCTGACGAACGAGCTGCTGCCTGCGGCCGGGTAGCGCGGGCGGAGCGGCGGGACCCGGGCCTAAGCCCTCACGGTGCGGAGCGCCGGCAGGACCTTCTCGCCATAGACCTCGATCGCGCCCATCGGGTCGGCGCCGGAGACGTTCATCAGGGCCACCGTCGTGGCGCCGAGGTCTGCGGCCTCCCGGACGCGATCCGCGTGGACATCGGGATCGGAGGAGATGATCAGGGCCTCCATCAGCTCGTCGTCGCTGATATGCCTCTCACCGTGCTCGTACATGGCGCGCGGCTCGTGCCAGTCGTCGGTGTAGAACTCACTCGGCTGAGAGCCCTTCCATGCCCGCGCGCCCTCCAGGGCGGCGGCGTCGTCATCGGCCCACGAGAACTGGAGCTGGAGCACGATCTCGCCGGGGTCACGGCCGGCGTCGTCGCATGCGCCGCGGTACGCGTCGATTACCTCCGGGGCCTGGTCGGGATCTGCCAGCGTCCACAGGCCGTCGCCCAGCCGGCCCGCGACCCGTGCAGCCTTGGGGCCGAACGCCGAAACGTAGATCGGGGGCTTGCGCGCGGGGAGTGTGTGGAGGACCGCGCCCTCGGTGCGGAAGTGATCGCCCCTGTAGTCCACCCGCTCGCCTGCGAAGAGCTCGCCGATGATCTCCAGCGCCTCCCTCATGCGCTCGACCTGTTCTCCGGGCGAAGGCCACTCCGCCCCCAGCGGGCTTTCGTTCAACGACTCGCCCGAGCCGAAGCCCAGGAACGGGCGCCCCGGGAACATCGCCTCGAGCGTCGCCCACCCCTGCCCGATCACGACCGGGTGGTAGCGGGGACCCGGCGGGGTCACCGCCGTCCCGATTGCGACCCTCTCGGTCGCCTGGCCGACCGCGCCGAGCCAGATCCAGGCGTGGCCGGCCTCGCCGCCCTCCCACCAGGGCTGCAGATGATCGGAGCAGCCGATGCCCTCGAACCCGGCCTGCTCGGCGGCAACCGCCTGCTCCAGCAGGTCATCGGGCTCGAACTGCTCGTGAGCCGCTCCGTAGAAGAAGCGCATGTCGGCCGGTTACCCGTGGGTGTGCCGGGCCTAACGCGCCGCCTCGCGAGGCGGGAGCTTGAGGCTCAGACCTAGGCGGCCAGCGAACCCGGTGCCGCGCGCAGCGGCGGGCCTTGGGCCGCGGCCCGCTGCCAGCCGGCGAGGGCGAACGAGCCGGCCAGTGAGCGGTAGGGCGCATAGGGGGCGAAGTACTCCTCGACCTCCTGCACTGTCGCCTTTCGCCCCAGGCGCTCGAGCTGCCCGACGAGCTTGACATAGGCCAGGTCTCCCGCCGGCAATGAGTCGTAGTCGCCGCGGCCACCCTGGCCCAGGCATTGGATCGTCCACGGGCCGACCTCGCGGATTGCCAGCAGCCGCCGGTCGGCCGCGGGGTCGGCAAGGTCAGCGCGTCCGGCGTTCACCTCGCGGGCGCAGCGGACCATCGCGATCGAGCGGGCCTCGGTCAGGTCCATCGAGACGAGCTCGGCCGGAGCACGACCCGCGATCAGCCGGGGGGAAGGGACGTCCATCAGGGGGCGCTCCGAGCGGCCCGCGGGTGCCGCCTTCGGCCCCCACCGCCGCACGATCCGACGCTGGATGACAGCGGCGCGGGAGGACTCGATCAGCTGCTCCGTGATCGCCCACGCCAGCGCCTCCCAGGCCCACGGCCGCCGCTTCGGGCGGGTCCACGGCTTCAGCCTGATCGCCTTGCGCAGCAGCGGGGCGGCCTTGCACTGCGCGTAGAAGCCGCTGATGTCCTCGTCCACCCAGAGCGCGAAGCGCATCCGCTCGATTGCGATCTCGAGCTGCTCGTCACCCGCCTCGCTGCACTCGGCCTCCGCGTCGAAGTTGATCAGCAGCCGCGGCTGTATCCGCTCGGCGCGAATCCGGATCCCTGTCCGGGCCTGCCAGCAGCGAACCCTGACGGGACAGGGGCCGACGTGGAGCAGCCGCTCGATGACCCCCTCCCGCGTCCGCATGACCCCGTCGCCGCCGCTCCGCGGCAGCCGCAGCGGCGAACGCGGCCGTACCTCGACCTCGAGGACCCCCGCCACCCCCGGGCTAACGACCGAGTACGTGGACGTCCACCAGGAAGGAGCGCCGAGCCACGACCCTCTCGCGGCGACGGAACAGGCCCCGTCGCGGCGGCCGCCGCTCCCGTCGGACGGCGGTGCGGGCGACCGCGACGGCGGCGATACCGGCCGCGGCCCCGGCCGTCGCCGCCACGGCGACAGGCCCGACCTCGCGACCCCAGAGCTCGATGGTCCCTGCCGCACGCTGCTGCGGAAGCGGCGCGGCCTCCACCACCAACTCTCCTGAGGAGATCTCCTGGCTCACGTGACGCATCCTAGACGCGGACCAGGATCAATTCGATGGTTCCACTAGAGCGGCTTCTCGAAGAGCCGGTACTTCTTGACGACCTCGCCCCCCATGCCCTCCATTGCGCGGTTCATCGGCTCGTTCACCTCGAGGATCCACCCGGTCTCTCCACCGGGGACGCCGAGCTCGGCCGCCGTCTCGATGTGGCGGACGTAGAAGCGCGCGGCGATGCCCGTGTGCTGGTGCTCGGGCTTCACCCCGAGGGCGAAGACCCGAACGTAGTCGATGTTGCGGCGGCCGGTCAGGAACCGGAGCCAGCCGAGGGGAAGCAGGCGTCCGTCCATCTTCCTCAGGACCTGGTTGATGTCGGGCAGAGTGAGCGCGGCGCCCATCACCTCGCCGTCCCGCTCGGCGATGAAGGCCCAGCGCTCGTCCAGGATCTGCTTCAGGGCCTTGGCCTGGAAGCGGACCTCCTCCTCGGTCACCGGGACGAACCCCCAGTTCTTCCCCCAGGCCGCGTTGTAGACCTCCATGAAGCGGCCGATCTCGGCCTCCAGGTCGTTCTTGCGCATGTTGCGGACCGTGATCCCGTGCTCGGACTCGACCTTGTCCGCCACCGCGTGGATGGCCTCCGCGAAGCGGTCCCCCTGCTTCAGCGCGCCCATCGAGAGCTTCCACATCAGCAGGTCCATCGACTTCTCGTACCCGGCCTGCTCGATGCGCTCCAGGTAGTACGGCGGGTGCCACGGCTGGAGGATCAGTGGAGCGATGTCATAACCCTCGATCAGCAGCCCGCATTCGTCGTTCATCGTGAAATCCATCGGCCCCAGGATCCGCGCGCGGCCGCGCTCTCGCCCCCACGCCTCGGCGGTCCCCAGCAGGGCCGCGAAGACCTCTGGGTCGTCGATCGCCTCGATGAACCCGAACTGGGCGTCGTTCCCGCCCTGGTGGGCGTCCCAGCGCTCGTCCACCTGGGCTGTGATGCGGCCGACCGGTTCGCCGTCTCGCCACGCCAGGAAGTACTCGGCCTCGGCGTGCTCGAAGTACGGGTTCTTGGCGCGGTCCAGGAACTGGCGGCGCTCGATGGTCAGCGGGGGGACCCACGGTGTGCCCGGGTGCAGACCGCGCGGCAGCTTGATGAAACTGGTGAGCTCCCCGCGGCCCTGTACGGGCCGGACCTCGACTGCGCCGGACACGACAGGCACGCTATCGCCCGCGCCGTCACCGCGGCGCCCGGACCCGCAGCGGACCGGCATCCCTGGAACACTTCCCAGGATGGCGGACTCGACTCAGACGCCCGTCGACGTCTTCGAAAAGGCGCGAACCCACGAGCGCCTGGAGCAGCTGGAGGCCGCGAAGCAGGGAGACCTGCTGCCCTACTTCCGCATCCTCAAGTCCCAGGCCGGCCCCGTGGTGGACATGGAGGGGCGCGAGACGATCATGCTCGGCTCCAACAACTATCTGGGGCTGACGACCGACCCGCGCGTCAAGCAGGCCGCTCGCGACGCCCTCGAGGCCTATGGCACCGGCGTCACCGGGTCGCGCCTGCTGAACGGCACGACCCCGCTGCATCTGGACTTGGAGCGGGAGCTGGCGGAGTGGATGGGAACCGAGGACGCGATCGTCTTCACGACCGGATACCAGTCGAACCTCGGCGCGATCAGCGCGATCCTCGACCCCGGCGACACGGTGATCTGCGATTCGGGCGACCACGCGTCCATCCTTGACGGCTGCAAGCTGTCGGGAGCCAGGCTGCGCCCGTTTCGCCACAACCGCATGGACAAGCTCGAGTCGATGCTCGAGCGGTCGACGGCCGAGCGGAGCCCGACACTCGTGGTGGTTGACGGTGTCTTCTCGATGGAGGGCGACGTGTGTGACCTGCCTCCGATCGTGGACCTGTGCAAACGCTTCGGCGCCAGGCTGATGGTGGACGAGGCGCACGGAGTCGGAGTCCTGGGATCGCGGGGAGCCGGTGCGTGCGAGCTCTTCGGCCTGGAGGACGAGGTCGACCTGCGGATGGGCACCTTCTCGAAGAGCCTCGCGTCCTGCGGCGGCTTCGTCGCCGGAACCGAGGAGGTCATCGAGTACATGCGGATCGCCTCCCGGGCCTTCATCTTCAGCGCGTCCGCGGTACCCGCCGCGGTCGGCGCTGCCCTCGGCGCCCTGCGCATCATCAGGTCCGAGGGCCCAGACCTCTTCGAACGGCTGCTCGGCAACGCCGCCTATCTGCGACAGGGCCTCCGGGACCTGGGCCTGAAGGTCGTCGAGCCCGGAACGCTGCCCGACGGCACCGAGGCCACCACCCCTGTCGTCCCTGTGATGGTAGGCGAGGACTGGCAGGCGGTCCTCCTCTGGAAGGCGCTGTTCGACGCCGGGCTCTACACGAACGTCGCGCTCCACCCCGCGGTGCCGCCCGGCGGCGCGTTGCTGCGGACCAGCCTGATGGCGACCCATGAGCGCGACCATCTGGACCGGGCGCTCGGGATCTTCGATCGGGTGACCGGGGACTTTCCCGATCTTCCTCGGGCCTGATTCGCGGTAGCGGGCCGCGGCATACCGGAAACCAGGGAAGTGCTTCGCGCCTTTATCGACGCCCATCCGGGGGCCCCAATCGGCCCTTCACGAAAAGGCTGCTCTTAGCGAACAGTGCGGACGAACAGGGGGTTGACCCCCCGGCGCCAGCGCATATAAGTTTGCCCTCGCCGCGCGCACCGCACCCGGGGCAGGGAGCGGACGGAGATCAAAGCAAGCCGTCCCTTCCCCCGGCCCATCATGGCCGCCGGGGGGCGACGCCGGAACAACCAAGCCCCGCGCAAACCGCCACCACGGGAGGAACGTGATGACCGCTGTCTCGACGATAGCCCCTGCTCGCAGCCAGACCCCAACCGCCGCGCCCAAACGCCTGGCTCCGGAGCGCACGATGGTCGGAAGCCCATTCGTCGAGCCGCAGCACATGCGGGCGTTGGCCCGCGCCAACGAGGTCCGCCTGGCTCGCGCGCAGATGAAGCGCGAGATCGCATCCGGTCACCGCCACGTCCTGGAGATCATCGGTGAGTGCCCATGGGAGGCCGAGAGCATGACGGTCGGAGAGCTGCTCCGCAGCCAGCGCCGCTGGGGCCGGGCCCGCTCCCGCAAGTTGATCAACTCCGTGGGGTTGACTGAGAACAAGCAGCTCGGCAGCTTCACGCAGCGCCAGCGCGGCCTGCTGGTGCACGCGCTCCAGGCGAAGGACCGCCTCTAGCGCGAAGGGCCCGGAGTCCGATCAGGGACGGACCCGGAACGAGGCGCCGGCGCGCCGCCTGAACGCTCCGGCCAGCAGGTAGGCGGCCGCCCCGAAGGCGGCCGCCCCCGCTGCCAGCGCCACGACCGGCGGCGCCTCCACGAGCGCGAGCATGGCGGCGATCACCGCGATGCCGGCCGCTCCCGCGAGCAGCAGCGTGTGCGAGCGGTATCCGGAGAAGTGCTCCCGGGCGGCGAGCTCCAGGCCGGCCAGCGATCCCAGCACCAGCCCGGCCCCCAGCATCACGGCCCCGCGCGGCGCTGCCACGAAGAAGCCTCCAATGAGCAGGACGATCGCGACGAAGACGACGATCTCCGATAGCGGGAACGAGCCCCACGGCGGCGGCGGCGGACCTTCCTTCTTGCTGGACCGGCGAGGACGGGCCGGCGCTTCCGGCGAGGTCACCGCCGCACGTGGATTGGGCTGCGGGCCCTGGGACTGGGGTCCGCTCCCGCGCCGCTTGCGCTTCCGCTTCTTCGCCATCTTCAGTGGGGGCCGCAAGCCCCGCGGCTAACGGGCAACCCGATGAGACGACGATGCGCCACCAGTTCAGGAGCAGCCCTAGGGGACCCCACCTGGGACGCGAGTGCCAGTGCCGGCAGCCCGGCTCTCCGATGTCCTCGTTCGAGACCCGCACCCACTTGTGCGACACGGGATCCGCGGTCATCTCCTCGATCAGGAGCCGGTTCTCGGACTCGATGCGAGAGCGCTCGTGCATCTCGGCCCTGACGGCTCGAAGCCGCGCCGCGAGCGCGTCGCGGGTCCCCTCGAGCTCATCCACGCTCAGGATGCGCGGGCCCCCGCCCGGGGCGGGAACGCGAAAGTCGATCCCCATCCGCGGAAACGCCGAGCCGAAGTGCCGGCCGAGCTCGCGCTCGAGAACGGCGATCTGGCGACGCAGGTCCGACCTGGCGGCCCGCTCGTCGTGCTCGTAGAGGGCTGTGCCGAGCCCGTCCGGGGGTGCCGGAGGTAACCAGGAGATCAACTCGCGCGGCGCGTACGGCGCCGACTGGACCTGTTGCCTTTCGAGTACCTCCGGCAAAGCACCCTCCTCGAAGTGGTGCCCGCATCTTACCCCCGCCCCGCGGCGGGCGGCCGCCCTCAGCCCCCGAGCCACTCCCTGATCGGCGCCTTCACCGAGAGGGCCGAAAAGCTGCCGCCCTGAAGCTCCTGGGCAGCCTCGGCCATCGCCTCCACGGCGATCCAGGTCAGACCGCTCCCGACGCTGATGCGCTGCGCTCCGGCATCCACCACCGCGTCCTGGGAGAGCCCCGGGTGAGCGAGCACGTTGACCGGCCGGGAGACCGCATCGCAAACCTGCCTCACCTCGCCGGCGTCCCGCAGGGCTGGCGCATACAGCACGTCCGCTCCAGCCTCCTCGAAGGCGCGGAGCCTGGCGATGGTGTCGTCGATGTCGGGATTACCCCGCAGATGATTCTCGGCGCGGGCCGTCAGCGTGAAGGCGAGGTCCAGGCCGCGCGCCGCCTCGACTGCCGCACGAACCCTCCCCGCGGCATGCTCGAGCGGGTACAGCTCCCGTCTCTCGGGATCCCAGTCCTCGATCGAGCCTCCGACCGCGCCCGCCGCCGCGGCGCCCTGGATGGCGGCCGCCGCCTTCTCCGGCGCCGACCCGTAGCCGTTCTCGAGGTCCACGGAGACCGGCAGGTCCGTCGCCTCCACCAGCAGGGCGGTGTGCTCCAGGACCTCCTCCAGGCTGACGTTCCCGTCCAGGCGCCCCAGTGTGAACGCGAATCCGGCGCTCGTCGTGGCAACGGCGGGAAAGCCCAGCGCCGCCATCACCTTCGCCGTGCCGCCGTCCCAGGGATTTGGGATGACGAATGGCTCGCCGGCGTGCAGTTCCCTGAAGCGCTCGCCCTTCTCGGCCTGCGTGCTCATGGTTCCTCTGACGCCTTTGCGGGCACTTCCGTGAGTTCCATCAGCCGGCCTGGGCCAGCCCGACCGGTGGAGGCCCGACCTCGAGCAGGGAGGCGAGCTCCTCGGCCTCGTCCCGGGAGAAGTCGCCGGAGATGGTCACTCCCTGCGAAGCTTCGATTCCGTCGGGGTTCTCCACGAAGTTGATGAGGGGGCGCGAGACGACCTCTCCGTCGAGAACGATGGCGAGGTGGCCGGAGATCTTGGTGGCCTCGGCGGGGCCCACTTTCTTCGGTGCTTCGGCTGCGGAGCGAACGGCGATGCGGCGCGTCAGCTGCTCGAACACCTCCTGCCCGTGCTCGGTCAGACCGAACGAGATCGCGGGCTCGCCCGTGACCGGATCGGTGATGGCCTGCGGGTGGACGATGTCGTTGCCGGTGAGCGAAGCGCGATCCCGCAGCGCGAAATAGGACTCGGGACCCACCGCGGCGAGGATCACGCCCTCCTGGATGGCGAGCACCTCCACGGGCGGGTCGATCCCGTCGGCGAGGCGGTCGTCGAGCAGGCGCTCCGCACCCAGCGAGGGACCGTCCAGCAGCTCCTTGGTGTCGAGGTCGTACAGGAAGTAGGTGGGGCCCGGAACGGTGCAGTGGCCCTCGGAGCAGTCGGTGGGCTGGGCAGCGGCGAACCGGACGGCGTCGTACTCGCGCTTGAACGGCGTCTCGGTCGGCCTGGGGCTGCGCACCGCCGGGTCCAGAATCACATTCGCCTCCCAGTCATAGAAGCCGATCCTGGCCGGTTCCCCGATCAGCTCGGCGGCCCGCTCGGCGTCCTCTCCGGCCAGGAAGACCTCGACCTGGTTGTCCTCGCCGCGGACGACCACGTCATCGACGCCCAACGCCTTGGCGCGGTCGCAGAGGTTCTCGCGCGTGGCCTCGGCCTCCGAACCGGAGACCGCGCCCAGGGCGGGCGCGGGGACCATGCGGAAAGAGACCTCCACCGCGTCCTCGGGTGGAGAGCCGTCACAACCGGCGACCTCCTGCTGTCCGCCGCCGCAGGCGGCCATGGGGAGCGCGCATGCGACCGCGGCCAGAGCCGCGACACTGAGACGATGCCCCTGCATGGCGCGCATCCTAGACCGCGCCGCGACGGCCTAGGCCAGCATGGCGCTCGAGGCGACCCACAGTGCCTCTTCGAGAGCGACGTCAGGCACCCCCCGCACCCCCACCGCGACGATCGCCGTGCGCTCGGTCTTACGGGTGACGCCGCGTCCCTCGGCCTTGGCGCCGAACAGGATCTCCAGGGGTCTGCGCTCGTCGGCGATTACGATCGTGCCCGCCTCGAGGGGAGTGATGCGGCCCTCGATCTGCTCCTTCTCATCCGCCTGGCGCAGACCCAGGCGTCCGTCAACCCTTTCCGCATCGAAGGCGGTAAGCGCCACGCCGACCTCGGCGACGGCCAGCGTCAGCGCATCGTCCAGGCGGTTGCGGGGCGCGAAACGCCCGTCTCTCATGCGGTTGAGCGAGACCTCCTCGGCCGGTGGCGGCGTCCGGTCCGGGTCAAGGCCGATGTGCCGGAAGAAGACCCGATACGCCCAGGGAATCGCCTGCTGGCGCAGGTTGATCGCCTGCGCGCCGGCGAAGCGGTCACTCAATTCGCGCAGCTGCTCCCTGACCGGCTCGGGGCTCCGGCCACGTCCGCCCTGAACCTCGACGAAGGCCAGCGACAGCCCTGGAAACTCCTGGGCCAGCACCGGCTCGACCCAGCCGGCCTCGGGGGCCGCGTCCTGCGGCTCGCGGGCAGCCAGGTCACCGGGCTCCGCCATCAGCGCACCGTAGCGGCCCGCCGGCGGGACTCCGCGACGAGCCTGTCCACCTGCGCGCCGATCTCCGCTTCGCTCAGTTCGCCGATCGCGGTGTCTCGCAAGATCCCGCCGGGATACGCGTAGAGCAATGTCGGGCAGCCGCCGACCCGGTACAGGTTCGACAGGGCGCCGTCGGAGTCGAGCCCGATCGGGTGCGTCCACCCCCGCTCCTGGGCCAGGCGGGCCACCTCGTCGCGACCGTCGCGGACGTTGATCGCCAGGAAGTTGACCTTGTCGCCGCGGCGGCGATACACGGCTTCGAACGCGTCCTGCTGGGCCTCGCACTCGCCGCCGCGCGTGAACCAGAACGAGAGCACGAGTGGCCGGTCGAAGAGGTCGCACACCCGTATGGCTCCCTCGACCTCGACCTCGCACGCGGGGATCCGCACCTCGTCCTCGGGGCACGGAATCCGCGAGACCTCGCAATCGTCCTGCGCGATATTCGCATCGCCCCCGGCCCCGCTCTTGAGCGACGGGACGGCGAACTGCGCCAGCGGCAGGTCGCCCTCCTCGTCGGCGCCGATCACCCCGCTGTCGTCGGTCTGCACCGTGTTGATGGCGGCGACGATGATGATCGCGACGAAGACCAGGCCGACGATCGCCGAGTAGATCGCCGTCGGGCGCCTGTCCCGGCCGCGGTGCCCGCGCTCACGCGGGGACTCGCCGTTCTGGCTCATTCGGCTCGCCCCTGCGCCGGCCTGGCGGCCACCGGGTTGCGCGCGGTGCGGCGCCTGCGCGAGCCGAGCCGCTGCTCTGCCCAGACGAGCGCGGCCGGGAGCACGAGCATCACACCGACCAGGGCCACGGCGAGGTCGGCCACGGTGACGAGGCCGAAGTCGCGGAGCATGCGGATGTCGGTGGCCGCCAGTGCGGCAAAGCCGGCGAGGGCGGTCACGCCCGACGCAAGCACCGCCGTCCCGGTGCTCGAGTAGGTGACCCTCAGGGCCTCTCCCACGGTCAGCCCCCTGCCACGCTCATGTTCGTAGCGCGCCGACAGGAGCACGCTGAACTCGGTGGCGATCGCGATCACCAGGGCACCCAGGGTCGCAGACATCGGGTTGAGCGGGACGTCGATCGCGGCGACCACGAGCGCCGACCACCCGGTCGCCAGAACGATCGGGATCAGCGGAACCAGCGCCCGCCGCAGCGAGCGGTACACGGCGAGCAGGGCCAGCGCGACAGCGGCCAGCCCGGCCAGCGGAAGCCAGTAGCGGCTGTCAGCCAGGTCCTCGTTGGCCTGGGCGGCGATCACCGGCAGGCCGGCCAGCTCGACCTCCGTCCCCGCGGGCGGCCCACCCTCGGCGTCGATCTGGGAGCGGATCCGGTCGATCAGCTCCTGCTGGTCGTCCAGGGGCTGGACCCTGATCCCGAAGGCGATATTCGCCGTGTCCCCGATCCCCCCGGCGGGGTCCCTGGTGACCACCGCCTGCGAGAAGTAGGGCGGGATCGTCGCGACCAGCGCGCGGACCTGCTGCTCGCTCGTGATCCGTGTGCCGCCGGTGAACAGGTCGGTCAGGGAGATGGCGGGGCACAGGCGGGCGTCCTCGCAACTGGGATTCGGGCCGGCGTACCCCGCGTCCTCGAGCACGCGGGCCTGGAAATCGCCGATCCAGTTGGTGACCGCGGGGTCCGCGAGATCATCGGAGCGCACGACCGCGTTCACCTCGCCGGAGACGCCGGTCTCCTCCTGCAGGTCGTTCACGTCCTCGAGGGCCTGGAGGCTCGAGGGCGCCAGGTCGCGGATGTCGGAGACCACCTCGGTCTTCGTCCCCGCCACCCAGCCGCACACGGCCAGGACCACCGCGGCCCCCAGCACGCGGCCCGGGCGAGCGATGGCGACTGCCAGCGTCGCCTTGCCGGCCGCTCGCAAACGAGGTCGGGCGCCGGCCCACCTCCTCGCGACCTCGGCCGTCTTCGGTCCCCAATCGCGTGCCGAGCGTGGGGCCGCCGGGCCGCGCCAGGAAGCGAGGGCCAGCGCCGCGAACCCGGCCGTCGCCGCGACCGCGAACGCGAGCGCGATGCCCGCGATCAGGAGGACCCCGAACGACCGCACCATCGGGATCGGAGAGAGCACCAGCGCAGCAAACCCGGCCGCGGTCGCGATGCACGCCGCACCGATCACGGGTCCGCCGCGGCGCGCCGCGGCGACCGCGGCGCGGGCGGGCGGGGCGCCCTCGGCCTGCGCCTCGGCGAACCTGGCCTGGAACTGGATCGCGTAGTCCACCGCCAGCCCGATCAGGACCGGCAGCACTGCGACGGAGGCCATCGTGAGCGAACCCCCGAGCAGTGCCAGCAGCCCGAAGGTCAACGCTGACGCCGCCAGGGCCACGCCCAGGGGGAGCAGCCGCAGTGGTGGGCTCAGGATGGCGAGCAGCGTCAGCGCCATCAGGGCCACCGCGACGGCCAGGAGCACGAGCAGCTCGGTCTGGAGTGCGGACGCGAGGCCCTCGACCACGGCAGGCACGCCGCTGACGACGTAGGTCCCGCCCCCGCGAAGCGCGAAGCGCTCGTCACCGATGGCCCGCCTGAACAGCTCCACCGCGTCTGCGCGCTCCTGGTCGGTCAGATCGGGACGGAGCCGGGCCGAGACCAGCGCGGAGTCCGCGCTGGGGAAGATGTAGGCGAAGCGCTCCTTGGGGGTACCAGCCTGCGCCTCGGGATCGAACACAACCCTGCTGATGAACTGCGTATCGTCCAGGCGCGGGGGACGCGTGATGTTGAACTGGAGCGCGAGTCGGATCAGGTCGCTCTGGAATGAGCCGAGCACGGCCTCGCTTGCCTGGGCTGCCGCTTGCCGCGCCTCGTCATCCGAAGCGCCGCTCGCCAGCGCCATGGCCGAGGCACGCCGGCCGGCTCGACGCGCCGCCGCCCGGGTCGCTCCGATCTGTCCCTGGAGCAGCTGCTGGATCTGCGCGACCGACTGGTACAGGAAGGTCGCCGGCCCGTAGACCACGCGGGCGGGCGCCAGCTCCGCGATCTCCTCGCAGACCTCGGGAAGGGGCGCTCCGCGGCGGCGCGGCAGGCTCTCGCCCAGCTCCGTCCCGCCCGCCAGGCATGTCTCGAGCTCGAAGAGCGCCTGCAGGTTCGCGGTCAGCGTGAGCTGCCTCAGGTCCTGACGAATCAGGATCACCGCCGCCTCGTCGCCGAAGCTCTCCCTGAACCGCTCCGTCGCCCGGAACTCGGGCGAGTCCTCGTCCACCAGCGTCTCCGTGCCCGCGTTGGTCGGCAGCGTGAAGGCCCCCACCGCGCCCGCGATCGCGAGCAGCGCGACGACGAGCAGCGTCATGCGCGGCCACCGCACGGCAACCCCCGCAACCCGCTCGAAGAAAGAGCTCATCCGCCCGCCGAGGTTATGGCCAGTCCCTCAACCTGGGGGTGACTTCCGTGACAGGACCTGGGCCCGACCGGCAGGTCCCGCCGTCAGTCCATCGCGAGCGGCCCCTTGACGTCGGCGTTCAGGAACTGGTTGACGAACTCGTTCTTCGAGTTGAACAGCTCGTCCGAGGGACCGCTCTCGACGATCCGGCCCTTCCACAGCACGGCGATGAAGTCCGCAATCCGACGCGCGGTGCCAAGGTCGTGGCTGATCACCAGGTAGCAGCCGCCGTTCTCCTCGTGGACCTCGCGGATCAGTTCGCACAGGAGCGCGGTCCGCACCGGGTCCAGGCCGGAGTCGGGCTCGTCGAACATGACGATCGCCGGGTCGAGCACGAGCGCCCTCGCGAAGCCCGCGCGCTTGCGCATCCCGCCCGAAAGCTCGTTCGGCATCTTGTACATCGCCTCGGAGAGGCCGACCTCGCGCAGCCGGCGGTTGACGATCTCCTCGATCTCGTCCTCGCCCTTGTCCGTGTGCTGGCGGAGGGGGAACGCCGTGTTGTCATAGACGTTCATCGACCCGAACAGCGCGCCGTCCTGGAACAGGAGGCCGAACTTCTTGCGCGTCTCGAACAGCTCGTCGTCGTTCATGCCTGGGATCGACTCGCCGTGCACGAGCACGTCGCCGGCGTCGGGATAGAGCAGCCCGACGATGTGCTTGATCAGCACCGACTTGCCGGTGCCCGAAGGCCCGAGGACCATCGAGATCATGTCGTTCGGCAGACCGAGGTTGCACCCGTTCAGGATCCGGGTGCGGCCGAACTGCTTGACGAGGTCGATGATCTCGATCGCGTCCTCGCCCCCGTGGTCCCGCTTCTCGCCCGTGTGCCACTTGTAGGGATGCGGGTCATCGGCTTCGACACCGGGGATCGTGTAGTCGCGGTCGCCGAAGTCCTCGTTGCCGGTCATCCCCTGCGCCGCCAGCGGGTCGGTCCGCTCCTCGGCGCCCTGCTCCCTGGCGTCCGAGCTCGCCTTGGCCCCCGGGCTCCGCCGGGCCGCGGACCCCGTGCCGCCGCTGCTCGTCGTGTCCTTCTCACTCTCTGCCAAGGCTCAATCCTCCTGGCGGCCGTCAGCCGCCGATAGGCGCTCGTGGGTTCGCTCCCCAGAAGACCAGGGTTCCCATCATCCCGATCAGGTGCACCAGCACGATGTTCAGGACCATGGACTTCGCGGTCGCGGTGCCGACTCCGACCGGCCCGCCCGAGGCGGTGTAGCCGTAGTAGCAGCCGACCAGCACGATGGCGGTCGCCATCGTCATGCCCTTGATGAGGCTGAATAACAGGTCGGGCGGGTTCTGGAACATCCAGAAGATCAGGAAGTAGCCGCCGGACGAGACGTCCCCGATCTGTTCGACCACTGCCAGCCAGCTGGCGAAGAATCCGATTCCCACGGCGGCCAGGTACATGAAGGGGAAGGCGATCCATGCGGCGAGCAGGCGGGTGGCGGCCAGGAAGGTGACGGGCGGCACGCCCATCACCTCGAGCGCGTCGATCTCATCGGAGATCCGCATGGCGCCCAGCTCGGCGACGATTCCGGTCCCCACCTTGGCGGCCAGCATGTAGCCGAAGGCATAGGGGATCACCTCCCGCAGGTCACACCAGGCGGCGAACACGCCGGCGTAGGCGGGCGCGCCGACCGAGCGGTTGAAGTAGGCGCCCTCGATGCCGCACTGCAGGCCGAGGATGAAGACCAGCCCCCAGATCACGATCGTGGAGCCCAGGATCAGGATGCCGGTCTGGCGCAGGGCCTCGCCGAAGAACTGGAAGACCCGGCCGCTGAAGACCAGGCCCATGACCCGCGTGGAGAACCCGAAGATCTCGCCGATCGAGTTCAGCCAGGACTTGGGGACCGCCGTCCAGCCGCCGCCCATTACTTGATCACCTGGAGCTCGGGATGGGTCGCCAGCAGCGTCTGCGTGAAGACGTAGTTGAACGCGAACACGCCCATGAACGCGATCACGACCGCCTCGTTCACGGCTCTGCCCACGCCCTCGGCGCCTCCGGACGCAGTCATCCCCTTGTAGGAGCAGACGATCGCGATTATCGCCCCGAACAGGGTCGTTTTCAGGACCGACCCCCAGAGGTCCGTGACGGAGGCGTTGCTGAAGAGGGTCGAGAAGAACCCGCCGAGCGGCTCGTTGTAGAGCAGCTCCGCGCCGATGCCGCCGACGATGCCGAAGATCAGCGCGTAGATGTCCATCAGGCCGGTGATCAGCATCAGCGCCAGGAACCTTGGGACGACGAGGTTCTTGATCGGATCGACTCCGAGCACCTGAAGGGCGTCCAGCTCCTCGCGGATCTTGCGCGCCCCGAGGTCCGCGGTGATCGCGGTGCCGGCGACTCCGGCGACGACGACCGCGGTGACGAACGGCGCGAACTCGCGAATGGAGGCGAGCACGAAGAATCCGCCGAGCCTGTCGAGGGCGCCGAACAGGGAAAGGAAGTTCGCGGCCTGCAGGCCCGGTGCCCCGAACCCGAACGCCAGCGTCGAGATCATCATCGGGAACCAGCAGAGCTGGAGAGCGAACAGGAACTGGCGGATGAACTCACCGCCATACGGGTAGGGGGGACGGATCGCCGAGACGATCGTCTTCGCGGTCAAAATCATCATGTCCCCCACCTGCTCGAAGAGCGACTTCGCAGGCAGGAACGCTCTGTCGGCTACCGATCGGACCAACTATCTCTCCTGGGGGAAGACTATGGGATAGCCCCCCTGTCCGCCAGGGACCACCAGGGACCCAACGCCCGCTTAACCACGGGAAGGCCGGTGCGCCGCGATATAGGGTTGCGGTATGTTGCCCGCGCCTTTGGAGGAGAGCGGCACCACATCCCGTCTCCTGCGGATGCGCGTCCGCTTCGGGGTAGGGCTGGTCGTCGCTCTCTGCGTCGCGGGCCTCTCGGCCTGCGGGGGCGGCGAGCGCCAAGACGAGGACGAGGCCGAGGGTGAGTTCCCCGTCGAGATCACGGCGGCCGAGTTTCCGGCCAAGCAGAGCCTCGCGCAGGCAACCGAGCTGGTGCTCTCCGTCGAGAACGCCGGGGATGAGACGATCCCGAATCTAGCGGTGACGATCTTCACGGTGGCCGACGAGGACGAATCCGCCGGCGAGGCCGACGCGGCCGCCGTCGAGGAGCAGCTCGAGAGCGGAGACTCGGGGGACGGCGAGGATGACCTGGCCGAGGCGGTGGAGCAGGAACTCCAGGAGGAGCTCGAGGACGCCGGGAGCGATGACGAGGAGGCGCAGACCGAGGCGGAGCTGACGGTGGACGAGGACGCCCAGCTCTCGGTCGCCGAGGGGTCGTTCTCGACGATCTCGCTGCAGCCCGGTCTTGCGAGTCCGTCCCGGCCCGTGTGGATCCTCGAGCAGGGCTACCCGACGCTCGTCGGCGCCGAGATCCCTCCGGGGCCACCCGGGGAGCTGGCCGCGGCCAGCCCGGCCACCGCGGTCCAGACGAACACCTTCGCCTGGGGGGTACTGGAGCCCGGCGATGACATCGACATGGTCTGGAAGGTCACCGCCGTCCAGCCGGGCACCTACACCGTCCACTACCGCGTGGCCGCCGGCCTGCAGGGCAACGCGGTCGCGGTCACCGACGACGGCGGGGATCCCGAAGGCGAGTTCGTGGTCCAGATCACCGACGCCCCGCCTCAGACTCGCGTCAACGAGGCGGGCAAGGTCGTGCCGATCAAGCCCGGGGACGTGATCGGACAGGTCGGCCGGGACGCGGGAGGCTCCGGCGGGTCAGGCAACCCGTAGGGCCCGAAGGGACGATTCCCTAGAGTCTCCTCGTGGTGCGCTCTGCACGAGGGATGCTGGCCGCGCCGGTGGGGATGGCGCTCTGCGCGCTGGTTCTGGCCGGCTGCGGTGGAGACGACGAGGAGCCGGCGGGATCCGGAGCGGCGCCTTCCACCGAGGCCGGCTCAGGGTCCGCGCGGACGGGACCCGGCCAGAACGGCGTGACCCTGGAGAAGATCGGGGACTTCGATCAACCGGTCTTCGTGGCTCAGCCCCCGGGCCGCGAGGAGCTCTACGTGGTGGAGAGACCGGGACGCATTCGCGTGGTGCGGGACGGCGCAGTCGAGGACGCTCCGGTCCTCGACATCAGCGACCGGGTCTCCGACGAGGGAGAGCAGGGCCTGCTCTCGATCGCCTTCGATCCGGACTTCGCGGACGCGCGCCTGCTCTACGCCTACTACACGGACTCCGCCGGAGATCAGCGCGTGGTCGAGTACCAGCTGTCCAAGGACGGCGGGTCGATCGACGCGTCCGGGGAGCGGGAGGTCCTGAAGATGGACGACTTCGCCTCGAATCACAACGGCGGACTCCTGCTGTTCGGCCCGGACGAGCTGCTCTACATCGGGACCGGAGACGGCGGCATCGCCGACGACCCCGAGCGCAACGGGCAGGACCCGCAGTCCCTGCTCGGCAAGATCCTCCGCATAGATCCGGGGCAGGCGGGCGGCCGCCCTTACACACCCCGCGGTGCGCCTTCGCTGACGGGCCGTGCGGCGCCGGAGGTCTACTCGTATGGTTTGCGCAACCCCTGGCGCTTCAGCTTCGACCGGGACACGGCGGCGCTGGCGATCGGCGACGTCGGGCAGAACTCTCTCGAGGAGATCGACTACGTCGCGGCCGGGGAGGGCGCCGGGGCGAACTTCGGATGGTCCGCGTTCGAGGGAACAGACCGCTTCAACTCAGACCAGCGGGCCGAGGGCCACATTCCGCCGGTCCTGACCTATGGCCCCGACGAGGGGTGCGCTGTCACCGGCGGCTATGTGGTCCGCGACCCCGAGCTGTCCTCGCTCTACGGCCGCTACCTGTACGGGGACTTCTGCAATCCCGAGCTGCGCAGCTTCGTGCCCGGCGAGCGGCGCGCCCGGGACGACGGGGAGGTCGGAATCGAGGTGCCCTCGCTCAGCTCGTTCGCCGAGGACACGCGGGGGCGGATCTACGCAACTTCGCTCGACGGCCCCGTGTTTCGTCTCGTGCCTTGAGAGTGCTCCGCATCACGATCCTGTCCGGCCTGACCGGGCTGTTGGTACGGGGGAACGGCCGCGTCTACAGGGTGGACCCGTCGTGACCTCGAAGTTCCGCCACCACGCGCGCACCCGCATCGCCGTCTCCGCACTGGCCGCGGCGCTCGCGTGTGCGTCCGGCGCCGCCGCGGGCGATCGGCACGCTCAGGCGGGGGCGGCCGTGGCCGCCCCCGAGGCCGCCGAGGCCGCGAAGACCGGCGGCGGCAGGGGAGGGATCGGGCTGAAGCGGGTCGGCCGCTTCCGCGCCCCGACCTACGTGGCGGGCGCCCCCGGGGAAAAGGGCGTCTTCGTCGTCGAGCAGGCCGGTCGGATCAGACTGCTCCGGCGAGGAAAGCGCAGGACGTTCCTGGACATCCGGGGCAAGGTGCTGATAGGCGGCGAGCAGGGGCTGCTCTCGGTGGCATTCGCCCCCGATTACCGGACCAGCGGCTTCCTCTATGTCTTCTACGTCACCAACGGCGGGGACCTGGCGATCGAGGAGTACCGCCGCGACTCGGCCAAGCGGGCCGCTCCGGGCAGCGCGCGGCGCGTGCTCACGATCGACCACCCGGGCGAGTCGAACCACAACGGCGGGCAGGTCGCGTTCGGCCCCGACGGCTTGCTCTACGCGGGAACGGGCGACGGTGGCGGCGCGGGCGACACCTCCGACAACGCCCAGGACGTCGACAGCCTGCTCGGCAAACTCCTGCGGATCGACCCGCGACCGAGCAGTGGCCAGCCCTACCGGTCGCCCGGTTCCAATCCGTTCGCCGGCCGCGCGGGCAGGGACGAGGTCTACGCGGTGGGATTGCGCAATCCGTATCGGTTCTCGTTCGACGGCGCCTCGGGCAAGGGCACCCGGATCGCGATCGGGGACGTCGGCCAGAACCGCTTCGAGGAGATCGACTACGAGAAGCTTGGAGCCGCCAACGGGGCGAACTTCGGCTGGAACGATTTCGAGGGCTTCTCCACCTTCGACGGGGCCCATGCCCCGGCGCCGAGCAGGCATGACCGCCCGATCAAGGTGTACGGCCTTGGCGGAGGGGGCTGCGCGGTGATCGGCGGCTACGTCTCGGCAGCGCGGGAGCTGGCGAGCATCCGGGGCCGCTACGTCTACGGGGACTTCTGCCTCGGTCAGATCCGAAGCCTGGTGCCCAAGCTCGGCCGCGCCCGCAAGGATCGCCGCCTGGGGGTGCGCGTTCCGATGCTCAGCTCGTTCGGCCGCGGCCCTGGCGGGAGCCTCTACGCGACGTCGCTGAACGGCCCCGTGTTCAAGCTCGTGGGCAAGCGCAGGAAGCGGTAGCTCTAAGCTCCCGCGCCGTCATCTCAAAGCGACGCGCAATCGAGACAGCAATCGCCGCGGCCCTCGCCGTGGCCGCCGCCGCGATCGGGATCTCCGAGCGCGACGAGAAGCCGCTCGGCCCAAAGTTCCTGACCCTGGAGCGCATCGGGCGTTTCGACCAGCCCGTCCACCTGGCCCAGCCGCCGGGCAGCGACCTGCTCTACGTGGTCGAAAGGCCCGGCCGCGTGCGGGTCATCCGCGACGGCCGGACGCTGAAGCTGCCCTTCCTCGACCTGCGGGGAAGCGTCGAGGACTCGGGGCACGGCGGCGAGCAGGGCATGCGCTCGATCGCGTTCGCCCCGGACTATCAGGAGAGTGGCCTGTCATACATCTCCTACACCGACCGGCGAGACACGATGCGGGTGCTCGAATACAGGCACCTGCGGGGAGATGAGGCGCGGGCGGACAAGGCCAGCGCCCGCCTGGTCCTGAGCATCCCCCAGCCGACTCCGCAGCACCACGGCGGCCTGCTGGCATTCGGCCCGGACCGCTACCTCTACCTCGGCGTCGGGGACGGCGGACCCTGGCGCGACCCCCGGGCCCAGGACAAGCGCCTGCTGCTGGGAAAGCTGCTGCGGATCGACCCGCTCACGCAGCGGGCAACATCCGACGGCGCGACCGAAGCAGGCGACCGAAAGGATGACGGCCCACGCGAGTACACCGTCCCGCGCGACAACCCCTTCGTAGGCAAGCCCGGCCGTGACGAGATCTACTCCTACGGGCTGCGCAACCCGTGGCGGTTCTCGTTCGACCCGGCGACGGGGCTGATCGCGATCGGGGACGTCGGCGACGCCATGTACGAGGAGGTCAACATCCTTCCGCTGCGCAAGGCCCGGGGCGCCAATTTCGGCTGGTCGGGCTGGGAGGGCAACTACGAGCTCACGCCGGGGGCGATCCCCCGGGACAGGACGGTGCGCCCGGCCCTCGCGTACCCGCACGACCCCGAATGCGCCGTGACCGGCGGCTACGTCGTCCGCGATCCGCGTCTCTCACGCATCGCCGGCCGCGAGATCCTGGGCCGCTACATCTTCGGGGACTTCTGCACCGGCCGCCTGTTCGCGTTCCGCCTGACGCCCACGGGCCGCGGCGAGGAGCGCAGCTTCCGCTTCCGGGTCCCGGCCCTCGCCTCGTTCGGCGAGGACCGCTCGGGCCGCATCTATCTGATCTCCCAGAACGGCCCTATCTACCGGCTGGACCCGGCGCGCAAGCGGCGCTAGCGCCTGCTCACGCCTCGGCCCGGGACAGGTCCGAGGCGATGCGCACGACCGCGGCCGTCGCCGGCGCGGCGAGGATCAGCCCGACCGCCCCGAACAGGGCGCCGCCCGCGATCGTGACGACCAGGACGGCCAGGGGGTGGATCCCGAGGGCAGCTCCGTAGGCGATTGGCTGGACGACCTGCTGCAAGGGGCCGTTCGAGAGGAGCTGGATGGCAACCATGCCCCCGGCGGCCTCGGGGCCTGATCCGCCGAGCGCGATCAGGACCGAGAACGCTCCGGCGCTCCAGGCTCCGACGTAGGGGACGTAGGCGCCGATGAAGGTGACGACGGCGATCGTCCCGGCCAGGGGCACGCCGAGCAGCAGCGCGCCCCCGCCCACTAGGACGGCGTTGAACACGGCGACGATCGTGACGCCCAGGAAGTAGCCGCGCAGGGACTGGAGGGAGCGCCCGGTGATCGTGCGAGCGACGGACTGCCCCACACCCATGTGCCGCTCGGCCCAGGCGCGGATGGACGGTCCGTCCTTGAGCAGGAAGAACAGGCTGAGCACGGTCATAGCCAGGAAGAAGACGAGCGAGGACAGCGCTCCGATCCCCGCCGCCAGGCCGTGAACGAGCGTGTTGAAGCTGTCGCTCGCGCCCGCGCTCAGATCCTGATTCGCCCCCTGCGCCTTGCCGGTACTGACGCCCAGGTCCGTGAGCCAGCCCTCGATCTCGCCGGCGGCGTCCTTCAGTTGGCTGTTGATGCCGCTCGTCTCGCTCGCGATGCCGGTGAGGATCAGGTAGGCCGCGAGCGCGCCGGCCCCTGCGATCAGGAGGAGGACCATCGCCGCCGCGAGGCCCCGCGGAACCCGCCGGTCCGACAGCCAGTCGACGAGTTGGCCCGCGACGGCGGCGATCACGCCCGCCACCACCAGGGGCACGAAGATGACGTGGGTGAGCGACGCGATCCAGACCAGCCCCACGACCGCCACCGTCACCCCGGTCAGCAGCCACGCGCTGGAGCCTGCGTCCCGCAGCCACTGCGGCGCGGCGAAGACGCCCGCCCTCGGTCGGGGGCGGACCGGCCCCCCGGCGGCGCAGTCGTCCGCGGATCAACGGCATGCCCCCTATTGAATAGGTACGACCGGAGCGATCCTCTCCCTTGGCGGTGACGGGTACGCGGGTCTGACAGTGTCATGTACTCCATCACCTCCTTCCCCCCCTCGACTCAGCGCACCGTCCCCCCCGAGCCGGTCACCACCGGCCGGCTGCGCTATGTCGGCCACGCGACAGTGGACCTCGAGGTCGGGGGGACGCGCGTCGTGACCGATCCGGTCCTGCGCGCATGGATCGGCCCCCTCCGCAGGTACGGAGCCCGACCCGATCCGGGGATCCCGGACGCCGCAGACGTCATCGCCGTCTCGCACCTCCACC
>JAJTCK010000062.1 GCA_021323175.1 Solirubrobacterales bacterium
GACCTACGCGGAGCTCGTCGCCGAGGGAGTCGAGTTCACCGAGGAGCCGACCGAGCGGTTCTACGGGACCGACTGCGGCCTGCGCGACCCGTTCGGCAACCACCTCCGGATCGGCACGCCCAAGCAGGGCCCTATAGAGCCGCCCGATCCAAGCCAGTTCTCCGCTGAGAACGCTCCCTGATGCGACGGGGGATCACGGAGTCCTGATCCCCCGAACGAGACGGGCCCGCCGGAGGCGGGCCCGTCGAATCCCACAAGATCAGCGGTCGCTCCGAGTGGAGCGGCCTCGCTGTCCCTACGAGTGGTTCACCATCACGTGCTTGATCTCGGTGTAGTCCTCGAGCGAGTAGCCCGAGAGGTCCTTGCCGTAGCCCGACTGCTTGTAGCCGCCGTGGGGCATCTCGGCGACGATCGGGATGTGGTCGTTGACCCAGACGCACCCGAACTTGAGCGCGGCCGAGACCCGCATCGCGCGCCCCACGTCGCGGGTCCACACCGATGAGGCCAGCCCGTATTTGGTGCCGTTGGCCCACTCGATCGCCTTCGCCTCGTCGTCGAACGGCTGGACCGTAATGACCGGGCCGAAGATCTCCTGTTGGATCATCTCCGACTCCTGGTCGGGTCCGGCCACGACCGTCGCCTCCAGGAAGTACCCGGGCAGTTCGGGGCGGTTGCCGCCGGTGACGATCTCGGCGTTGTCAGGCTTGCGCTCGAGGAAGCCCTCGACTCGCTCGCGCTGCCGCTCCGAGTTCAGGGGACCGAGCAGTGTGCTCTCGTCGAACGTATCCCCGGTCTTGTAGTCCTTGGCCTGGCCGGCCAAGCCGTTGACGACGTCGTCGTAGACCTTCTTGCTGGCGAGGACCCGGGTCGCCGCGGTGCAGTCCTGCCCCGCGTTGAAGTAGCCCGTGCCGGCGATGGTCTCGGCGACCGCCTCCATATCGGCGTCGTCGAAGACGACCACCGGAGCCTTGCCGCCCAGCTCCAGGTGCACCCGCTTCAGCGAGTCGGACGCCGCCTTGGCGATCCACTTGCCGGTCTCGGGTGATCCCGTCAGCGAGACGAAGTCGACCTCCGGATGGGTGACGAGCGTCGAGCCCGCCGGCTCGCCGTGCCCACCGATCAGGTTGGCGACCCCGGGTGGGTAGATCTCGGCCAGCATCTCGGCCAGGAGCTTCAACGTGGAGACTGGAGTCGTCTCGGCGGGCTTCAGGATGATCGTGTTGCCCGTCGCCAGCGCTGGCCCGATCTTCCACACGGCCATCATCAGCGGGTAGTTCCACGGCGTGATCTGCGCGCAGACGCCCACCGGCTCGCGGCGGACGTATGAGGTGTGGCCCTCCATGTACTCGTCCGCGTTCTTGCCATCGAGGGTTCGCGCCGCACCCGCGAAGAAGCGGAGCTGGTCCACCATCGGCGGGATCTCCTCCTCGAGGGTGGTGTTGCGTGGCTTCCCCGCGTCCATGGACTCGAGGTCGGCGATCTCCTCACCACGCTCCTCGAAGGCGTCGGCGAGCTTCAGCATCAGCGCCTGCCGCTCGGCGGGGGTGGTGGCGGCCCAGCCGTCGGCTGCGTCGCGGGCTGCCCTGACTGCCTTGTCCACGTCCTCCTTCGTCGACAAGGGGGAGCGCGCGATCACCTCGCCGTTGGCGGGGTTGACCACGTCCTCCATCGAGCCATCGGCTGGATCGACGAACTCGCCGCCGATCATGTTCTTGAGTTCCAGGACCTTCGTCTTCTTCTCAGTAGCTGTAGCCATCAAACCTCCATCTCCTCCTTTGGTTCCTCTCAGATTTCAAAGTCCTAAGTCGCCGCGGCGGCCGGCGCCCTTCCATCGCCCTTCGCGCCTCGCGCCACCTCGGCAAGCGCCCGCTCGACCGGCGTATGCGTCTCCCCGATCGCCTCTGCGACGGCGGCGTGGGTGACCTTGCCGGCGGCGACGTTAACGCCCAGAGCGAGTCCCTGGTCCCGCGCCGCCGCCCCATCGACCCCGTGATCCGCCAGCGCGAGCGCGTACGGCAGCGTCGCGTTGGTGAGCGCGAAGGTCGATGTGATCGGTACGGCGCCGGGCATGTTCGCGACGCAGTAGTGGGTGATGCCGTCCACCTCGAACGTCGGGTCAGCATGGGTGGTCGGCTTCGAGGTCTCGAAGCAGCCTCCCTGGTCGATCGCGACGTCCACCAGCACGGCGTGCTTCTTCATCAGTTTCAGCTGCTTCCGGCGGATCACGTGAGGCGCCTTGGCGCCGTGGACCAGGACCGCGCCGATCACCAGGTCCACCCTGGGCAGCATCTCCTCGATCGCGAGTGTGGACGAGTACACCGTCGAGGCCCGTCCCCCGAACGCCAGGTCCAATTCGCGCAGGCGGTCGATGGAGAGGTCGAACACGAATACATCCGCCTCCATGCCGATCGCGATGGAGGCTGCGTTGAAGCCGACGGCGCCGCCGCCTATCACCATCACGTTGGCGGCAGCCACGCCGGGCACCCCGCCGAGCAGGACGCCGCGGCCGCCGAAGGGCTTCTCGAGGTAGAAGGCGCCGGCCTGCGTGGCGATCTTGCCCGCGACCTCGCTCATCGGCGCCAGCAGCGGCAGCCGGCCCTGGGCATCCCCGACGGTCTCGTAGGCCACGCAGGTCGCACCCGATGCCATCAGCCCGCGGGTCAGGTCGGGGTCGGGAGCGAGGTGCAGGTAAGTGAACAGCAGCTGGCCCGGATGCAGCATGTTCACCTCGGGCGGCTGGGGCTCCTTCACCTTCATCACCATCCCAGCCTCGGCGAACACCGTCTCGGCGTCGGGCACGATCCGCGCGCCCTGCGAGGTGTAAGCGTCGTCGCCGATCGCGCTGCCCTCACCGGCGTCCCTCTGGATCAGGACCTCGTGCCCGTGCTCCACCAGCTCGCGCACCCCCGCTGGGGTGATCGCGACCCGGTACTCGTCCGGCTTGATCTCAGTCGGGATTCCAACCTTCACCGGGCCACCTCGTGCAGCGCCGGTCCGACCTGGCCGGCAGGGATCGTGCTGAAGTCGAAGCGCACCCCGCGCGACTCCAGCTCCGCGAACATCAGCTCGGGCGGGATGCAGCGCTCGGGCGGAAGTGCCCCGCGCGCCTCGATCTTCCCGCGCGCGAGCAGGCGCACCGCCGCTGCCGCCGGCGAGGCGGTCGAGACGATTCCTCCCCCCAGGCCCCATTCCTCACGAGGCGGGGTGACGCTGCGGGCCCGGACGGCCCGCTCTCCCGCTACCGCCTCCACGAGGTGGACCGAAACCGTCTTGCCGGACGGCGGCAGCGCCGAGCGCTGAGCCTCGGCCACTTGCTCGGGCGAGGCGCCCGCCAGGTCCTGCAGCGCCCCGAGGACCTGCGGGGAGAGCGAGAGCGCGAAGGTGACGTTGGGGACGCCGAAGCTGTCGC
Organism: Solirubrobacterales bacterium; assembly: GCA_021323175.1. Classification (GTDB taxonomy): domain Bacteria; phylum Actinomycetota; class Thermoleophilia; order Solirubrobacterales; family 70-9; genus VGBV01. The sequence continues at coordinate 3,410 of JAJTCK010000062.1, forward strand.
TGAAGGTGAGCACCTCCGAGTGGAGGGTGTAGATCGTCTCAGCCACGCCGATGGGCTCGCCGAAGTCGAGCGTCGGCCCCTTCTGAAGGGGCTCGAGTTCGCGGTGCTCCCCCGCGATCACCGCCATCGGGGAAAGGGTGATCTCGTCCAGCAGCGTCTGGAGCGCATAGGGAAAGCTGGGCCCGTCCGGGGGGTCCTGGTCGCGCCCAGCCGCCCCCACGGTGATCGTCTCGGGCGCGGTGCCGAGCTCGCGAGCCGCCCGGGCGGCGAGCAGGTTGGTCTTGCCGGGGGCGGAGCCGACCCCGAGCATCGCAAGCAGGCCGGCGTCCCGGAATCTCGAGGACAGCCCGAGTTGCTCCTTCGCCACGTGGTACAGGCCGCCGAGGTCGATGTAGTGGCAGCCGGCCTCGAGGCAGGCCTCCATCGCAGCGAGGTTAATCCGGTAGGAGGCGGAGTTCACCAGGACGTCGACGCCATCGAGCTCAGCGGCGAGACCCTGCGAGGCATCGGCGCGCATCGCCTCGGCCCGGCCCCCTCCCTGCTCGGACGCCACCCGCTCGGCACGCTCCAGGTCCAGGTCGAGCAGGCGCATGGACTCGGTCTCGGCCGAGTCAGCGAGGTCACGCACGATCGCGGGAGCGATCGTGCCGCCGGCGCCGAGCACGGCCACCTTCACGAGGAGATCAGCTCCTTCGCGCGCAGGGCGAGCCACATCTCGACCCTGTCGTTCGCCCTGCCCAGGTCGCGGCCCGTGAGGTCCTCGATCCGCTTGATCCGGTAGCGGAGCGTGTGCCTGTGGCAGTAGCAGTCGTTCGCGGCCCGCTCCCAATGGCCGTTGCGATCGATGTAGGCCTCGAGCGAACGAAGAAGCTCGGCCGCGTAACGCTCGTCGGAGTTCTCGATCGGGCCGAGCACGCTCTCGCAGTAGAGCTGGAGGGCCTCGGCGTCCTGCACCGACAGCAACAGCGTGAACGCGCCCAGGTCCCGGTAGGAGGCCACCTCGGGCGCTGTGCCATTGACGAACGCCGTCGCCTCGAGCGCGCAGCGGGCTTCGTGGAAGGCGTGTCGCGCGCGCTCCGTCGGCAGCGGGCGACTGGCGGCCGCCCGGACCCGCCCATGCGCAGCCTCCAGCTCCGTGCGCGCGGCCGCCGCCGTCTCGACCGGGTCCTCCTCGCCGTGGGGGACCACCGCGCAGAGGAGCTCGCGGCGCCCGGCCGGATGCGTGGCGACGATCGCCTGGCGGTTGCCGGCGCGCAGGGCCTGCTCCAGGGTCGCCTGTGCGCCGGAAGGGTCGGCCAGCTCGAAGACCAGGACCGCGGCCCGCTCGCCGATGCCGAACGGCGAGACGCGGTCGCGGACGTCGTCGGCCCCGAGCCGCCCCGACAGGATGGCCGCCAGCAGCTCGCCCGAAAGCCTGCGCTCGGTGTCGCGGGCGACGTGCTCGCGCATCATCTCCAGGGCGACGACGATCGCCGCCTGGCGCACGCACATACGCTCGAAGTCGCCCAGCTCGCCCCCTCGCCGCATGACGACCAGCCACGCCTCGGCTTCGCCGCCCCGCGGCGAGACCGGGTGTGCGAGGGCCCGTCCGCGCACGTCGGCCGGCGAGGGCACGAACGGAGCTGCGGCGCCGCCGCGGGCCGCGATCTCTGACTTGATTCCGTCGACGAAGTCGCCCGGGAGCCTCCTGCCTCCATGCGCCAGGCGCTCGCCACGGCCGTCCAGCACCACGGAGCTGCCGCCGACCGCGCCCGCGATCTCGCGCGCGATCTCGTCCAGTCCGCCGCCCTCCAGGACCAGGCGCTCGAGCCGCTCGTTGACCGCGATTCCCCGGGAGAGCACGTCGTAGTGCTCGTTGACCAGGCGGTTCGCCGCGGCCTCGGTGATCGCGATAAACGGCATCTCATAGGGCACCTCGAACAGCGGTAGCCCCCGGCTCTCGGCCTCGCCGACCAGCGCCTTCGGGAGCTTGCCGTGGTCGAAGCCCGTGCCGAAGCCCAGGGCCGCTACCTCGCGCTCGGCGAGCAGGCGCACGAACCTGCGTTGGCGGTCTGCCGAGTCGAGCTGCATCCCGGTCGTCAGCAGCAGCTCCCCGCCCGACAGCCACGGGGTGGGGTCGTTGAGCTCGGTGATGTGCACCCACCGGACCTCGCGCTCGCCGGCGGCCTCGCCCGCTGCGAGATGCAGGTTCAGCTCGTTCGCCAGGCCCTTGACGGTCAGCATGCTCGGGTCAGCCGGCGATTCGCCTGTGACCCTCGTCCAGGATCGGACGCAGGGTCTCGACGATCTCCTCGAACTGCTCGGTGTCTGCGATCAGCGGCGGCGCCAGCTGGATCACTGGGTCGCCGCGGTCGTCGGCGCGGCAGATCAGCCCGTTGCGGTAAAGCTCGCCGGACAGGAAGCCGCGCAGCAGAGCCTCGGACTCCTCGTCGTCGAACGACTGCTTGGTCTCCTTGTCCTTGACCAGCTCCAGAGCGAAGAAGAAGCCGTCGCCGCGGACGTCGCCGACGATCGGCAGGTCCGCCAGAGACTCCAGCGCCGTGCGGAACTCGCCCGACTTCCCGCGCACGTGACCGCACAGGTCCTCGCGCTCGAAGATGTCGATGTTGGCCAGTGCGACCGCGGCCGCGACGGGGTGCCCCGCGAAGGTCGAGCCGTGCGCGAACATCGCGGTGCCCTCCGAGAAGGGCTCGAAGACCCGGTCCGAGGCGATCATCGCGCCCATCGGGACGTAGGAGGCGGCTAGCGCCTTGGCGGTGGTGATGATGTCCGGCTGGTAGCCGTAGTGCTGGCAGCCGAAGAACTCGCCCAGACGGCCCCAGGAGCAGATCACCTCGTCCGAAACCAGCAGGACGTCGTAGCGATCGCAGATCTCGCGCACCCGCTCGAAGTAGCCCTCCTGCGGAGGCAGGCAGCCGCCGGCGTTCTGGAGGGGCTCCAGGATCACCGCGGCGACGGTGTCGGGGCCCTCCCAGATGATCTTCTCCTCGATCTTGTTTGCCGCCCAGAGCGGGTCCCGGTCCTCGGGCCAGCGGTAGCTGTCCGTGTTCGGGACGTGCGTTCCTCCGGGCATCAGCGGCTCGAACGGGGTCCGCAGCGGAGGGATGCCGGTCGCGGCGAGGGCACCCATGGTGGTCCCGTGGTAGGCGATCTCGCGCGCGATCACCTTGGTCTTCTGGGCCTTGCCGGTCGCCTTGAAATAGCTGCGTGCCAGCTTGATCGCCGACTCGACCGCCTCGGAGCCGCTGTTGGTGAAGAAGACGCGGTTCAGGTCCCCCGGGGTGAGTCCGGCGATGCGCTCGGCCAGTTCGATCGCGCGGGGGTGGGCGTAGCTCCAGAGGGTCACGAAGTCGAGCTCGCGGACCTGGGTCGCCATCGCCTCGCCGAGCTCCTCGCGGCCGTGGCCTGCGTTCACGCAGAACAGGGCCGAGAGACCGTCGAGGTAGCGGTTCCCGTGCTGGTCCCAGACGTAGCAGCCCTCCCCACGGACGATGATCGGCATCTCGTGCTCGTTGTCGAATGACCCCATGCGGGTGAAGTGCATCCAGAGGTGGCGGCGCGCCATCTCCTGCAGGTCGGCGCCCTTGGCCGCGGGTGGGGCCTCGGTCTGGGGGGTTGCTGCCATCCTCACCTACCTCCTCATCTCGTTCCGGGCGCGGGGATTTCCGCGGCCCGGCTGGCTTCGACGCTTCGCACAAACGTAGAGGTGGAAAGCGTCGGTCGCAAGCGAGGTTTCGGTCAAGCTTGCGAAACCCGCTTGTACTGATCGTACAACCCGGGCTCAGCATTTTTGGGCTTCTGCCGATTGCCTCCCCCTCCGCCCTTGCCTTACTGTCCTGCCGGCGCCGGCGGGTTGGGACACACGGTCCGACGCGCCACCACGAGAGCGAGGAGGAGCGGGTTTGGCCGATGAGCACAGGCATCGAGCACGGCGAAGCGGTAAGCGTCCGCGCCCGCTGTTTGGCCCCGTTTCGCGGGCGGTGTGAAGCCAACGCCGCCGGAAGGGTAGATTCCAGGACAGGAGGATGAGATGAGCGCCGCCGAGTCCGGCTCGAGCAATGGAAATCCCACCGTCGAGCTGCGGGACGTGTCCAAGCGCTTCGGCGACTTCACGGCCGTCGATGACCTCAGCCTTGCGATCGGAGAGGGTGAGTTCTTCACGTTGCTCGGCCCGAGTGGTTGCGGCAAGACCACCACCCTCCGCATGGTCGCCGGCTTTGAGGAGGCGACCGAGGGCCAGGTGCTGATCGACGGCGCCGACGTGGTCGGCCTGCCGCCCTACAAGCGCCCCACCAACACCGTTTTCCAGAGCTACGCGCTCTTTCCCCACCTGAGCGTCGCCGACAACGTCGCCTTCGGCCTGCGGCGCAAGAAGGTGGACAAGAAGGAGGCGGACCGCCGGGTCGGAGAGGAGCTCGAGCGCGTCGGCCTCGCTCGTGAGGCCAACCGGCGGCCCTCCCAGCTGTCGGGCGGCATGCAGCAGCGCGTGGCGCTGGCGCGCGCCCTTGTCAACTTCCCGAAGGTGCTGCTGCTCGATGAGCCGCTCGGGGCTCTGGACCTGAAGCTGCGGAAGGGACTGCAGGTGCAGCTGAAGGGCATCCAGCGCGACGTCGGAATCACCTTCGTCTACGTCACGCACGACCAGGAGGAGGCCCTGACGATGTCGGACCGCATCGCGGTCATGAACCAGGGCCGGATTGAGCAGGTCGCCGATCCCGAGGACGTCTACGACAAGCCGGCATCAAGCTTCGTCGCCGGATTCATCGGTGTCTCGAACCTGATGCCCGGGACCGTGAAGACGGGTGGCCAGGCGGGCGAGATCGAGCTGGACAGCGGGGTGACGGTGAAGGCCCCGACCGACGGGTTGTCGGCCGGGGAACGCTGCCAGGCCGTCGTGCGGCCCGAAAAACTTTCGATCGGCGAGGGCGGCCGCGGCCACCCGAGCGTCGAGGGGCTGGTGGAGAGCTCCCTTTACCTGGGGACCTCCACCCAGCTGATCGTGAAGCTTCCGGACGAGGTCAGGATGACCGTGCTGGTGCCCAACGCCGATGAGGCGGAGCGCCAGCAGCTGCCGGGAGGCGGTGCAAAAGTGAAGCTCTCGTGGGCGCCGGACCACATGCACCTGGTGAGGGAGAGCCGCGAGCATTCAACAGACGACAAGGAGGATGCAACGTGAGTAGCGACGGAAGGATGCGGGTCGTCCTGATGGCGCTCGTGGCCATGGCCGCGTCGCTCGTCCTCGCAGCATGCGGAGGCGACGACGACGTCGGCGGTGGCAGCGACCAGGAGGTCGAGGTCGCGGAGCCGGGTCCGCCAGTCGAGGGCGAGTTCAACATCTCGAACTGGGTCGGATACATCGACAAGGGGGAGGGCAGCACGATCGAGGAGTTCGAGGCCAAGTACCCGGGCACCACGGTCAACTACACCGAGGACGTCAACGACAACGCCGACTTCTTCGGGAAGCTCCAGCCCCTGCTTGACCAGGGCGAGTCAGGCGGCCGCAGCATGTTCGTGGTCACCGACTGGATGGCCAAGCAGATGTACGACCTGGGGTATCTCCAGGAGATCGACTACGCCGACGTCCCGAACGTCGACGCGAACCTGAAGGAGAGCCTGCGCAGCCCGGCATTCGACCCGGAGCGCAAGTTCTCTATCCCATGGCAGAGCGGCATGACCGGCCTGCTCGTCAACCAGGCGCTCGCGCCGGACATCAAGAGCATCAACGACCTGTTCGACCCGCAGTACAAGGGCAAGGTCACGGTGCTGACCGAGATGCGCGACGTGGTCCCGCTGATGATGAAGGCGGACGGCGTCGATCCGGAGGACGCCACCAAGGAGGACTGGCTCGAGCAGATAGATCAGCTCCAGGAGGCCGTGGACTCGGGCCAGCTGCGCCGTTTCACGGGCAACGACTACATCCAGGACCTGACCAACGAGAACGTGGTGGGGGTCATCGGATGGTCGGGTGACATCGCGCTCGTCGAGAATGACGACGTCGAGTTCGTGATGCCGACGGACGGCTGCGTCCTCTGGTCGGACAACATGGTGATCCCGGTCGGGGCGCCGAATACGGCCGCCGCTCTGGCGTGGGCGGACTTCGTCTACGACCCCAAGGTGCAGGCAGACATCTCGGACTACGTCCGCTACGTCAGCCCGGTCCAGGGGATCGAAGAGGTCAATCCGACCCTGGCGAAGGACCCGCTGGTCAACCCGCCGGAGGAGTTCACGGCGGATTGCACCACCCAGCCCGATCCTCCGGGCAGCGCCGAGGACGTCCAGGAAGTGACCGAGGCCTTCCAGGCCGTGGTCACCCAGTAGGGCCCCTGGAGTCGCATTGAGGGACCGCGCCGGCGAGATGGACATCGAGAGGAAGAGTCGATGACAGCTCGCCGGCGCCTCGTCCCATACGGGCTGCTCGGCCCCGGCGCCATCTGGCTGGCGCTGTTCTTCGTGGTCCCCATGTACTTCATGGGGGAGCTGGCGCTGCGGACCGGCACGTTCACCGAGGGCTTTCAGTCCGGCTTCGAGGTCTCCAACTTCTCCGACGCGCTGTCGGGGAACACGACCCAGTTCGTTCGCTCGTTCGTCTATGCCGGCACCGCGACGCTGATCGCGCTGTTGATCGCCTACCCGCTCGCTTACGCGATCGCCCTACGGGCGGGCCGCTGGAAGCTGCTGCTGCTCTTCGCGGTGGTGGCGCCCTTCTTCACCACCTACCTGATCCGAACCATCGCCTGGAAAACCATCCTGGCCGACGAGAGCCCGGTGGTCTCCGTGCTCCAGGCGCTGCAGCTCGTACCCGAGGACGGCCGTGTGCTCGCGACCGGCGGAGCCGTGATCGCGGGCCTCACCTACAACTTCCTCCCGTTCATGATCCTGCCGATCTACGCGAGCCTGGAGAGGATGGACACAAGCTTGATCGAGGCCGGCAAGGACCTGTACGCGTCGGCCACTCAGACCTTCCTGCGGGTCACCCTGCCGATCACGGCGCCCGGCATCGTCGCCGGCATCCTGCTCACGTTCATCCCCGCGGTGGGGGACTACATCAACGCCGAAATCCTGGGTGGAACCGGGACCTCGATGATCGGCAACGTAATCCAGTCGCTATATCTGGAGCAGCGGAACTATCCAGAGGCAGCGGCGCTGTCGTTCATGATGATGGTCGCGATCCTTGGGGTGGTCCTGATCTACCTCAGGCTGGCCGGGACCGGGGCCTTCATGGGAGATGAGGAGGAGAGAGGCTGATGGAGGCCGCCACCGCGACCGCGCGGCACGTCTCCGACTCGGCCCCCGCGAGGGCATGGACCTGGCTCCGCCGCAACGCGCTGATGATCTACGCGGGCATCGCGGTCGCCTACATGCTGATCCCGATCGCCATCGTCGGCCTGTTCTCGTTCGAGAAGGGAACCGCCCAGGGCGAGTACTGGAGCGATGCCTTCGGTCAGACCGCTGTGAACGACTCGATGATCATGAGCCTCGAGCTCGCGGCCCTGACGATGGTGGTCGCGACGGCGATCGGCACGCTGATGGCGCTGGCGCTGGTGCGCTACGAGTTCTTCGGCCGCCGCGCCACGAACCTCCTGATCATCCTGCCTATGGCCACCCCAGAGATCGTGATCGGCGCCGCCCTGCTCTCGCTCTTCATCACCTACAGCTTCGACCTGGGCTTCACGACGCTGTTCATCGCCCACGTCATGTTCTCGATCAGCTTCGTCGTGGTCGTGGTCCGGTCCCGCCTGATCGGCTTCGACCGCAGCATCGAGGAGGCCGCAGCCGACCTGGGAGCCACACCGTTCGCCACTTTCCGCCTCGTCACGCTTCCACTGCTCGCACCCGGGATCCTTGCGGCCGCCCTGCTCGCCTTTGCGCTCTCGCTCGACGACTTCGTCATCTCGAACTTCAACTCGGGGACGGCCGTGACTTTCCCGCTCTACATCTTCGGCGCCAGCCTGCGAGGAATCCCCGTACAGGTCAATGTGCTCGCGACGATGCTGTTCGCCGTCACGGTGATCGCGATCGCACTCGTCCTGTGGCAGCAGCGCCGGGCGGAGCAGATGGCATCAGTGCAACCAGAGCAGGAGGTTTGAGTGAACACCGATCAAGGTAGCCCCGGTGATGTGGAGGTCGGACAGGTTCTGGCGCAGGGCGGAGGGACACAGGTCGCGCATGTCTCCGTGCGCGGCGAGCACGACCTGAACACCGCGCCGGGGCTGCGCAACCGGTTGGAGGAGTTGATCGACAGCGGCACCCCGATCCTGATCGACCTGTCGCCGGCGAGCTTCGTGGATTCCTCGATACTCGGCGTGATCCTGGACTGCCGGCGCCGCGCGCAGGAGGCGGGCGTCGGATTCTCGGTTGCATCGGCCGACGGGACCGGCGCCGTCGAGCGGGTCCTCGAGATCACCGGCCTGCGAGCCGAGCTTCCGGTCCACGATGAGATCGAAACCGCCGCGGAGGAGGCCGCGACCACCGAGGGCACCACCGCGTGAGCGGCCGGGAGCTGATACTTGCGCTGCCGGCCCGGCCCGAGAACGTGATCGTGGTGCGGCAGGCGGTGGCCGGACTGGGTGAGGCGCTGGGCCTCTCCCCCCAGCGGCTCGACGACCTGAAGACGGTGGTCAGCGAGGCCTGCAACAACGTCATCCTCCACGCCTACGACGACGATCGCGGCCCCCTCGAGGTGAGCGCGTCGAGCGACGGATCCGCCCTGGAGGTGAGCGTCAGCGACACCGGCGGCGGCTTTCGCCCCGAGACCGGCACCGACGGACAGCGCTCGCTCGGCCTGGGCCTGCCGCTGATCGCCTCACTTTCGGACAGCTTCGCGATCAGCGGCAGCGCGGGTGTCGGGACGACCATGACCGTTCGCTTCGAGCTGGACGTCACCCAGGACGTCCCCAGGGAGTGGAATGGCAGCGTCCCTGCCGAAACGCGCGAGGATCTGGAGCTGCGGATCGTCGAGCAGATGGCGCGCCCCGTGCTGGCCAGGGTGATCGGCGCCGTGGCGGCCCGGGCGGACTTCTCCATCGACCGGCTCAACGACATCGTCCTGCTGGGAGACGCGGTCTCCTCACAACCCGCGGACCAGTTCACGGCGGGTTGCGTCGAGGTTGCGATCAGGGACGGTGACGGCACCCTCGACGTCCGCGTCGGCCCGCTCGTCGAGGGAGCCGGAGAGCGCTTCATCTCGCAGCTCGACATCCCGGACGGCGGCTCCCTGCGCAGCCTCGCCCGCTCGGTGGAAGTCGAGACCGAGCAGGGCGAGGGCGGGGCCACGGCCGAGTACCTCGTGATCGAGGTCTAGCGGGACACCGCGGTCCGGCGCGGTGCGGCGCGGTGCGGCGCCAATAGCCTTTCCGCAAGGACGCAGGGGCGGCGGTCTTGGCTCACTTCAAGGACATGAGGGTTCAGATAGGGGTCGTGGTGCTCGCCATGGCCGCGATCACCGCGATCAGGATCGCGGTCGACGAGCCCGGGCCCCTCTACTTCCTGCCCGTGATCCTGGCCGGGCTGTGGCTGGGGCGGTGGGCGGGACTCGTCACGGGCATCGCGTGTGCCGCGCTCTTCGCCCTGACACGCGAGCTGAACCCCGGGGAGATGTCCGGCTCTGTCGCGCTGGGCACGCTGACCAGGCTGGGGGCCTACGGAGGAGTCGGCTTTCTGATCGGTCTGCTCGCCGATCGCGAGACCCGCCTGCGCAAGGACCTCGGCGAGCGCGACCGCGCATTGGAAGAGCTGCGCGAGGTCCAGTTGGCCCTGACGCCGCCCGAGCCCCCGGACCGACCGGCCCTTGAGCTGGCCACCTGCTACCTGCCGGCCGAGCACGATCGCGATCGGCGACGTCGCGGGGCGCGGGATCGAGGCCGCAAAGCGGTCCTGGTACGTGCGCACCCTGCTGATCAGCTCCGCGGAGGTCGTCACAGATCCGGGCGCGATCCTGGAGAGGGCGAACCAGTCGCTGGTAGAGGAGTCAGGCTACGGAAGCTTCATCACGGCGGTCTGCATGCTCTTTCACCCCGACGGCCGCCTGGAGTGGGCCGTCGCCGGCCACGACCCGCCGCTGCGGCTGGGGGACGGAGCTCCACTCGCGTCCGAAGCGCAGAACGGCCTGCCCCTGGGAGTTGCGGATCGCCTCGGGTGTGTCACCGCCGACACCACCCTCCGCACCGGCGACGGGGCGCTGCTCTACACCGATGGATTGACCGAGGCCAGGCGCCGGGGGGACGGCTCCGGCACCGAGCTGTTCGGGGAGCAGCGAGTCGCGGATCTGCTCGCCGGCATGCAAGGACAGACCAGCACCGAGGTCGTCAACCGCGTGCGCGACGAGGTCAGGGCGTTCTCCGCCGGAGCGCTTGCGGACGACCTCTGCCTGGTCGCGCTTCGCCGCGCGCGAGTGCCGGACTCCACTGAGGTCTGCTAACTGCTCTCCCCCTCGTCGACCGCGCTGCGCAGCTTCTCGAGCGTGTTGCGGAGGATGCGCGAGACGTGCATCTGGGAAACGCCGACCCGCTCGGCGATCTCGCTCTGGGTCAGGTCCTCGACGAAGCGCAGGTGCAGAATCGTCCGGTCGCGCTTGGAGATCTCGGCCAGAGCCGGCTCGATGGCGGCCCCGTACTCCACGGTCTCGAAGCTCAGGTCCTCCGCGCCGACGCGCTCGCGAAGCGGCGCCGGCTCCTCACCCTCGGAGCCAGCGGGCGAAGCATCCAGCGAGACCGCATGGTGCCCCTGCGACGCGTGCATCGCCTCCAGCACCTGCTCGGGAGTCACCCCGAGGCGCTCAGCGATGTCGTCCACGGTCGGCGCCCTGCCGAGCCGCGCGGGCAGCTCCGAGAGCGCCCGCTCGACCTTGAGGATGCGCTCCTGGACCTCGCGGGGGACGTGGATCGACCAGCCCCGGTCGCGGAAGTGACGCTTCAGCTCCCCCGTGATCGTCGGCACGGCGAAGGTGGAGAAGGCGGTCCCGCGCGCGGGATCGAAGCGGTCGATCGCCTTGACCAGGCCGACGCTCGCCACCTGCATCAGATCGTCGAAGGGCTCCGCGCCGCCGGCGTACCTCGAAGCGAGCCGCTTGGCCAGCGGCATGAAGCGGTCCACCAGCTCCTCGCGCACGCGAGGGCTCGGGTCCTTCGCATAGCGCCTCAGCAGCTCCTTCTCGTCGGCCAGCTGCTCTCCAGGGCCAGGGGCGGGATTGCCACTCTGATCCGTCAAAGCTCGTCCCTCCATTCAGTTCGAACGGCCGCTCCCTGGGACGCGCCTCGCCGCGCGTGTGAGCGCCATCGGCTTCTCTTCCGGGCCGATGGTCCTCCGGAAAAATATCAGCCCGGGCGACGCCCTCCCGCCTGGACGGCGGTCTTTGAGGCTTTTTCGATTTGATGTTTAGGCGCATTGGCCCCGGGTATCAGGACTGCGAGTCGAGGCAGCGGGCGGGCGTTCGGAGACCCCCTACTCCGGCGCCCGCCCAATTAAGCGTCTCGGCTCTCGCCGAATCACCTCGGCGTTTTGGCGGGGGGAACGGGCGGTCGGATTCCTTCTCCCCCTGGCCGCCCAACCCCGCCGTTCCTGTGCCGGGGCGGCGAGGCCCAGGCCGATTCCTCCCCGATAGCATCGGCCCATGCCCAGCTTCGAGACGACGATGCTGATCGGCGGCCGGCGCATCGAGGGCCAGGGCGTCCCGCTCGAGGTCGAGAACCCCTTCACGGAGGAGACCATCGCCATGGTCGGAACCGCCGACGAAGGGCAGCTGGACGCCGCGATCGGAGCGGCGCGAGAGGCCTCCCGGGCGTGGATGCGGACAGCGGCGGTCGATCGCGCCGAGCTGCTGCACGAGGTCGCCGAGGGGATCAGGGCGCGCACCGATGAGCTCGCCGAGGCGATGACACTGGAGGGCGGCAAGCCGCTGGTCGAGAACTCGGACGAGGTCAGCTGGGTGGTGGCTTGCTTTCGCTACTACGCCGAGATCGGCCGCGACTCGGCCGGCCGGGTGATCCCGTCTATCGAGTCGACCCAGCTGGCGATGGTCCTGAAGGAGCCCCACGGAGTGTGGGGCTGCATCGTCCCCTGGAACTACCCCCTGCTGCTGCTGGCCTGGAAGCTCGCGCCCGCCCTCGCGGCCGGCAACGCGACCGTGTGCAAGCCGTCCGAGTTGACCCCGCTCTCGACCCTGATGCTCGCCGACTGCCTGGACCCACTGCCGCCCGGCGTCGTCAACCTGGTCGCGGGCGGCGGGGACGTGGGCGCCGCCATCACGGCGGACCCCAGGGTCGACGGCGTCGCCTTCACCGGCTCCGTCGAGACCGGGAAGAAGGTCGGACACGCTTGCATGGACCGTGTTGCGCGCGTCAACCTCGAGATGGGCGGCAAGGATCCCTTCATCATCTGCTCGGACATGGCCGACCGCCTGGACGTCGCCGCGAAGGGCGGCGCGTGGGCCGCATACCTCAATTCCGGCCAGGTCTGCACCTCGGCCGAGCGCTTCTATGTGATGGACGACGTCTACGACGACTACGTGAACGCCTTCGTGGAGGTCGCCGAAAGCCTCGTGGTCGGGGACCCGATGCAGCCAGGCACCGACATCGGCCCGATGGTTTCGGCGAGTCAGCGGTCGAAAGTCGCCGGCCAGGTCGAGGCGGCGGTCTCCTCGGGAGCCGAGCTGCTGGTCGGGGGTGACTCAGGGGGGAACGACAGCGGTCACTTCTACTCCCCCGCGGTCGTGACCGGCGCCGCCGCGGAGACCTCGCTGCTGAGCGAGGAGACGTTCGGTCCGGTCGCCCCCCTGGTTCGCGTCAAGAGCCTGGACGAGGCGATCGAGCTGGCCAACTCGACTCCGTACGGCCTCGGAGCCAACATCTACACCCAGGACTTCAAGACCATCCTGCGCTGCATGCGCGAGATCAAGGCGGGCACGGTGTGGTTCAACGACCCGCTGACGGACAACGACGCCGGTCCCTTCGGAGGCTTCAAGCAGTCCGGCCTGGGGCGCGAGCTCGGGCGCGAGGGCCTGGAGGCCTTCCAGGAGACCAAGCACGTACACATCGAGTCCGAGGTCGCTCCGAAGGAGTGGTGGTACCCCTACTCCCAGTACGCCGGCGGCGCCGACCAGCCCCACGGCGCCTAGGCGGACGCCGCGGAATGGCGGACCAGTCCCAGGCTCCCTACCTCGACGCGCTGAGAGACCACGTGGCTCGCCGCACCGGCCGCCTGCACATACCTGGGCACAAGGGCTATGGCGTCGATCCCGCCCTGGCGGACGCGCTCGGCCCCGCCGCCATCGAGCACGACCTGCCCGCGGGCCTGGAGTGGATCGACCTGGGCCCCAAGCCAACGGCCTTCCAGCGCGCCCAGGACCTGGCCGCCGGCGCGTGGGGCGCGAAGCGCAGCTGGTTCCTCCTGAACGGCGCCTCGGGCGGCAACCACGCGATCTGCATGACATTCGCGCACGCCGCCGAGCACACCCGCACCGGCCCGCCGGACCGCGGCACGGTGGTCGTCCAGCGGAACGTCCACTCCTCGATCATCGACGGGCTCGTGCTCTCGGGCCTGAGGCCGGTGTTCGTCGCCCCGCAGATCGACCCCGACCTGGGGATCGCGCACTGCGTGATGCCGGAGGCCCTGGAGACGACGCTCGACGCCACCCCCGAGGCCGAGGCCGTGCTGCTGGTCTCCCCCACGTACTTCGGCGCCGTCGCCCGCGTCGAAGAGCTGGCCGAGATCGCGCACTCCAGGGACCTGCCGCTGGTGGTGGACGAAGCCTGGGGCGCTCACCTCTACTTCCATGACGGGCTCCCAGCGGGCGCCATCCGCCGCGGAGCCGACATGGTGCTGTCCAGCACGCACAAGATCGTGGGAAGCCTGGGGCAATCGGCCATCCTCCACTTGGGCAGCGCGGAGCGGATCGACCCGGAGATCGTGGACCGCTCCGTGACCCTGGTCGAGTCCACCAGCCCCAGCGCGCTGCTCACGGCCTCGCTCGACGCCCAGCGCAGGTTCGCGGCGACGCGCGGCCAGGAGCTGCTGACGGAGACGCTCGAAACGCTCACCGCCGCGCGCGAGCGGATCAGGGCGGTCCCGGGGCTCGACGTGCTTGACGAGGGCCTCGCCGGCCGCACCAGCGTCGAGGCGTGGGACCCGTTGCGCCTGTCCATCGACGTCCGCGGCACGGGCGCCACGGGGCACCGGATCGCCCGCCTGATGAGCGAGCGCGACGACATCCAGGTGGAGCTGTTCTCCGAGAACGTGATCGTGGCTGTGTTCGGGATGGGCGAGCGGGCGAGGGCGACGGCCGACCG
>JAJTCK010000010.1 GCA_021323175.1 Solirubrobacterales bacterium
CCCCGTCGTCGCGGTCGCCGCGCTCGGCCTCCTCCGCCTTGGTCTCCTGCTCGCTGCCCTCGGCGGCGGCCGACTCGGAGGGATCCTCAGGCTTCATGCTTTTGGCCTCCTCGAGCACCTGCTCGATCGAGCCCTGCATGTAGAAGGCGCGCTCGGGGATGTCGTCGTGCTCGCCCTCGACTATCTCCTTGAAGGAGCGAACCGTCTCGGCCACCGGCAGATACTCGCCGGAGCGGCCGGTGAACTGCTCGGCGACGAAGAACGGCTGGCTGAGGAACCGCTGGATCTTGCGCGCTCGCGAGACCGTCTGCTTGTCCTCGTCCGAGAGCTCGTCGATGCCGAGGATGGCGATGATGTCCTGGAGCTCCTTGTAGCGCTGCAGGGTCTCCTGGACCGCCGTCGCCGTGTTGTAGTGCTCTTCTCCCAGGACGTCGGGCTTGAGGATGGTCGAGGTCGAGTCCAGCGGGTCCACCGCGGGATAGATCCCCTGCTCGACGAGCGACCGGGTCAGCACCGTCGTCGCGTTCAGGTGGGCGAACACCGACGCTGGTGCCGGGTCGGTCAGGTCGTCGGCCGGCACGTAGATCGCCTGCACGGACGTAACCGAGCCCTCGCGGGTCGAGGTGATCCTCTCCTGGAGCTGGCCCATCTCGGTCTCCAGAGTGGGCTGGTATCCGACGGCCGAGGGCATCCGGCCGAGCAGCGCCGAGACCTCCGAGCCCGCCTGGACGAACCGGAAGATGTTGTCGATGAACAGCAGCACGTCTTGGCCGCCCTGCTGGCGAAAGTACTCCGCCATGGTCAGACCGGACAGGGCCACCCGCAGCCGGGCGCCGGGCGGCTCGTTCATCTGGCCGAAGACGAGCATCGTCTTGTCGATGACGCCCGACTCCTTCATCTCGAGCCAGAGGTCGTTGCCCTCCCGGGAGCGCTCGCCGACGCCGCAGAAGGCCGACAGGCCCTCGTGCTCCTCGGCGATGTTCCGGATCAGCTCCTGGATCAGAACGGTCTTGCCGACGCCGGCGCCGCCGAACAGGCCGACCTTGCCGCCCTTGGCGTACGGCGCCAGCAGGTCCACGACCTTGATACCCGTCTCCAGGATCTCCTGGGATGGGGCCAGGTCCTCGACCTCTGGAGCTGGGCGGTGGATCGGCCACTGCTCGTCCCCCTTGACCGGGTCGCCTTCGTCGATCACCTCGCCGAGCAGATTGAAGATGCGGCCGAGGGTCTCCTTGCCCACCGGGACCGTGATCGGGCTGCCGGTGTCGATCACCTCATGGCCTCGCTGGAGGCCGTCGGTCGCGTCCATCGCGATCGCGCGCACGCGATCGTCGCCGAGGTGCTGCTGGACCTCGCAGATCAGGGTCTGCTCGGGGCGACTCTCCTCGGCCGGGATCTCGATCCGCAGGGCGGAGTAGATCTCCGGGAGCTCGTCGGGGAAGGCGACGTCTATCACGACGCCCGTCACCTGCTCGACGCTCCCCACGTTGCTCCCGTTGCTGCTCGAGCCCTCCGCAGGCGACGCCGAGGACGGGCTCGTGACGTTGTCGTTCTGGTCTGCCATTTGTCTCCTTCTACGCTTCTAAGTGTCAGGTCGCCCTAGCTGAGGGCCTCGGCCCCGCCGACGACTTCGAGGATCTCCTGGGTGATCTCGGCCTGTCGCACCCGGTTCATCTCCAGGGTCAGGTCGCCGATCACCTCCTTGGCGTTGTCGGCCGCGTTCCGCATCGCGGTCATCCGCGAGCCGTGCTCTGAAGCTGTCGATTCCAGCAGCGACCGGTAGACCGTGAGCTGGGCGTACTCGGGGACGAGCTCGGCGAGGAGCTCCTCCGGATCCGGTTCGTAGACCCACAGCGCCCTGCGGTGGGCCTCGGCCAGCTCGGAGTCCACCTCCTCCTGCTGCGCGAGCTCGTCCACGCCCTCACCGAACACCTCCGCCTGCTGGATCGGCAGCAGCGTCTGGCGCCTGACGTACTGCGTCAGCGGCGAGACGTAGCGGTTGTAGACCAGATCGACGCGGGAGAGCTCTTCGTCCACGTAGGCCGCGATCAGCTGTTCGGCGATGTCGCGCGCGTCCGCGAAGGCCGGGCGGTCGGTGAAGCCGACGAACTCGCCGCGCAGGTCCTCCCCGCGGAACCGCATCGAGGAAGCGCCGCGGCGCCCGACGACAGAGAACTCGACGTTCCTTCCCTCGGCCTGCTCGATTCGCTGCTGCTCGATGCCCGCGCGGATGATCTGGGAGTTGAAGCCGCCCGCCAGGCCGCGGTCGCCCGTGACCAGCAGGATCCCCACGCGGTCGCCGCCCTCGTGCTCCTGGAGCACCGGCAGGTTGCGGGCCTCGACGCCGGCCGCCTCGGCGACCTGGCGCGTCATCTTGCGCAGCGCCTGGGCGTAGGGCCTCAGGTCTGCGATCCGCTGCTCGGCGCGGCGCAGCCGCGCTGCGGCGACCATCTCCATCGCACGCGTGATCTTTTGAACGTTCTTGACGCTCGAGATCCGGTTCTTGACTTCCTTGCGGGTGGCCATAGGTGACTAGGCGAGTGTCGCTTCCCTCTCCGGCTCGGCCGCATCGCCGTCGGCGGACCTGCGCCCAGGTGCGGAGCGCTCCTCGCCGGAGCGGATCCTGTCGGACTCCCCCGCCTCGAGCTCGTTGCCGTCCTCGTCGAAGTCGGGCCCGAAGTCGTCCACCATCTCGGAGACGGCCTTGCCCAGCTCCTCCTCGTCGGACTCCTCGAGCTTCCCCGTGTCGTTGATTCGTCCCATCAGCTCCGAGTGCTCGGAGCGCAGGCGCTCGATCAGGTTCAGCAGGAACTCCCCGACGCGGTCGACCTTGATCCGGTCCAGGTGACCCTCGTTCCCGGCGTAGATCGATGCGACCTGCTCGGCCACGCTCATCGGCTGGCGCTCGTTCTGGTTCAGGGCCGCAACCATGCGCTCGCCGCGGGCCAGCTGCTTCTGGGTCTCCGGATCGAGCTCTGAGCCGAACTGAGCGAACGCCTCGAGCTCGCGGTACTGGGAGAGGTCCAGGCGCAGCTTGCCGGCCACCTGCTTCATCGCCTTGGTCTGCGCGTTTCCGCCGACCCGGCTGACCGAGGTGCCGACGTTGATCGCGGGACGGACCCCGGAGTAGAAGAGGTCCGACTCCAGGAAGATCTGACCGTCGGTGATCGAGATGACGTTGGTCGGGATGTAGGCGGAGATGTCACCGGCCTGCGTCTCGATGATCGGGAGTGCCGTCAGCGATCCGGCGCCCTGCTCGTCTGAGAGCTTCACGGCCCTCTCCAGCAGGCGGGAATGCAGGTAGAAGACGTCCCCCGGATAGGCCTCGCGACCGGGCGGGCGCCTCAGCAGCAGCGACATCTCGCGGTACGCCGCGGCGTGCTTGGAGAGGTCGTCGTAGATGCAGAGGGCGTGCTTGCCGTCGTAGAGGAAGTGCTCGCCCATGGCGCACCCCGCGTAGGGGGCCATGTACTTGATGGGGGCGGCCTCGTCGGCGGAGGCGGCGACGATGATGGTGTTCTCCATCGCCCCGGCCTCCTCCAGGGTCTCCATCACCTGCACGACCGTGGACATACGCTGCCCGATCGCGACGTAGATGCAGACGAGGTCGGAATCCCTGTTGTTGATGATCGTGTCGATCGCGATGGCCGTCTTGCCCGTCTGGCGGTCGCCGATGATCAGCTCTCGCTGACCGCGACCGATCGGGATCATCGAGTCCACGGCCTTGAGCCCGGTCTGCATCGGCTCCTCGACCGGCTGGCGGTGGACGACGCCCGGCGCCTTCCACTCGGCGGGGCGGGTCTCGCTGGTGTTGATCTCGCCCTTGTCGTCGAGCGGGCGACCCAGTGGGTCCACCAAGCGGCCCAGAAGCTGCTCTCCGACCGGGATCTCCAGCAGCTTGCCGGTGCGCTTGACCGTATCGCCCTCAACGACCTTGTCCCAGTCGCCGAACAGCACCGTGCCGACGTTGTCGGACTCCAGGTTGAGCGCCAGGCCCACCACGTCGTGGGGCAGCTCGAGCATCTCCAGGGCCATGCAGTTGTCGATTCCGTGCACACGTCCGATGCCGTCCCCGATCTCCAGGACGGTGCCGACCTCCGAGAGGTCCGCGGAACCCGCGTCCAGTCCCTCGATCCGCTGCCGAAGGATGTTGCCGATCTCATCAGGCTTGATATCCACCTTGGTTCCTCCTAGTTTGCGGCGTCGTCAGCCAATTGCCTACGCCGCCGCGGCGACGCTCTTTCGAAGTTTCTCCAGCCGGTTCCGGACACTCGCGTCCAGGACCTTGTTGCCGACCTGCAGCACCAGGCCGCCCAGGATGTCGCCGTCGACCTTGCTCTGCAGGTCGACGCTCTGGTCCGTCTGGCGCTCGATCTCCGAGCCGATCCGCTGCACCAGCTCGGGGTCCAGCTCGACGGCGCTGGTCACCGTCACCTCCAGACGCTTGTTCTCGTGGGCCCAGAGATCATCGAAGCGCCGGCGAATCCTGAAGATGGCCGGGAGCCTGTGCTTCTCAGCCAGCAGCCCGAGGAAGTTGACCAGCTCGGCCTCCGCTCCGTCGATCGCCTTGGACAGCCCGTCCTGCTTCTCGGACGACGAGAAGTACGGACTGAACAGGAAGAGCTGCAGCTCCCGGTCGCCGTCGACCGCATCGGCGAACTGATCGAGCTGCTCCTTGATCGCGTCGAGCTTGCCCGCCTCCTTCGCGGACTCGAATAGCGCCTCGGCGTACACGCGGGCGATCTCCTCCATCAGCCCTTTGACTCCTCCGGGGCGAGGCTCGCGAAATCCACTTCGGACAGCGCATCGTCCACGAGCTTTCGGTGGTCGGCATCGTCCAGGGACTTGCGGGTGACCTTCTCGGTCGTCAGAACGGTCAGGTCGGCGACCTGCTTGCGGATCCGCTCCAGCGAGCGGCGGGTCTCGGCCTCGATGTCGCGGCGTGCGGCGGCCAGCAGCTCTTCCCGCTTGTCCTTGCCCTCCTCGGTGGCCTGAGCCTTGGCCGTGTCGGCGGCCTTGCGCGCGCGGGCGACGATGTCGTCCGCTTGCTCGCGTGCCTCGGTCAGCCGGGCGCGGTACTCCGCGGTCAGCTCCTCGGACTCCTGCTTGGCGCGCTCGGCTGACTCGATCGACTCCGCGATCAGCTTCGCGCGCTTGTCCAGAGCCTCCTGGATCCGCGGAAAGGCGACCTTGCTCAGCACCCACATCGTGAAGCCGAACACGAGCAGCGTCCAGATCATCAGCCCGAGGCCTGGGCTGACCAGGAAGCTGCCGCCCTCCTCCTCCCCTCCCTCGGTGGCTGCGAGGACGAGCGTCTGGCCTATTTCGGAAGCGAACTCCATCGCCGGCCTACAGGAAGAAGGCGATCAGACCGAAGATGAACGTGTAGAACGCGACGGCCTCGGTCAGGGCGAAGCCGAGCCAGCGGATGCTCTGCAGCTCGTCCTTCATCTCGGGCTGACGCGCTACGGACTCGATCTCCTTGCCGAAGATGAACCCGACGCCGATACCGGCGCCGATCGAACCGAGCCCGGCGCCGATGCCGAGGGCGATCGCCTTGCCGGCGTCGCTGACACCGGTGTCAGTGACCGTCTCGGTCGACTGAGCGATCAGGGGCAGGACTTCCATTTACAGCTCCTTTCCGGGAATGAAACTCAGTGGCTTTCGGCGACTGCGCCGCCGATGTAGATCGCAGAGAGGGTCGAGAAGATGAACGCCTGCAGCGTCGCCACAAGACCCACCTCGAAGACGAAGAAGACGAAGGCCATCGGGAAGGTCAGCGCCCCCAGGGCTGCGAGCCCCAGCAGGACCGCCAGGCCGCCGCCCATGAAGAGCAGCAACAGGTGACCGGCCAGGATGTTGGCGAACAGTCGCACGGACAGCGAGATCAGCCGCACGAAGTGCGAGATGCACTCGATCACGAACACGAAGGCCTTGAACGCGAACGGCATGTCCTCGATCCCGCTCGGGAGCCAGCTCTTCAGGTAGGGGAAGAAGCCCTTATGGCGCACTCCCTCGTAGTGGTAGCTGAACCAGACGACCAGGGTGAGAACCAGGGGAATCGAGATGTTCGCCGTCGCGGCGTACAGCGCGAAGGCGGGCACCTCGACGCCGAGGATGTCGACCGGGTGCTCGGTGTTGGTCGGCAACGGGAGGTATCCGATGATGTTCGAGAACCAGATCCAGAAGAAGAGGGTGGCCAGGAACGGGAACCACTTGATGGCCATCGTGCGGTCCAGGTTGCCGCCTGTGATGTTGTTGCGCGTCAGGTCGTAGGCCAGCTCGACGGCGGTCTGCACCCTGTTGGGCTTGTCCGCCATCCGGCGCGAGATCCAGACCATCGTGGCGACGGTCGCCGCCGAGGCGAGCACCAGATACAGGACCGCCTTGTTGATCGAGAGGTCGATGCCGGCGATCTTGATGTGGACCCAGGGCTCGAGCTTGAACTCGTTCTGCGGCTGAAAGCTTTCGTTCTTGCCGTCGCTGCCGAAGATCAGCCCGATCGCGATGATCACCGCGAAGTACACACCGACGCCCAGCAGGATCTTGATCTTGCGGGACATCAGAGGCGCTCCTCGGGCGGGGTCATGGCCCGGGCGATCAGCCTGCCGGCCAGATGCACCGTGAACAGGATCGCGGCAAGCACCGCGGCCGCCAGCCCGGTCTCTCGATCGTCCACCAGGCCCACGATCAGCACCGCGAGCGCGACCGTCCAGACGCGGCCGAGGGCGGTCGCCGCCGTCCAGCCCATCGCGTCGCGACGGTTGCCCTTCGCGAGCTCACGGCGCACGTGGCGCTCGGTCCAGGCCTCGACCGCGAGCGCTACGAGCCAAATCACGGTGATGACGCCGTAGGCGAGCATCGGCAGATCGGCGGCCACGAAGACCGGCAGGGCCGCGGCCAGCAGCGCCAGGTCGAAGTAGCGCACGGCAAGGGCCAGGCGGGAGCCGCCCATGCCCCTAGTGCCCTCTAAAGCGAGCGTGGACAACGGGCATACCCGGCGGGGAAGATGTTTGGATCAGATAGGCGCAATTCGCGTCAGGACAGTCAAAAAAGCCTCCGCGCGGCGACGGCGGAGGGGCGCCAATGCTAGCCGACAGGCGGAAGCGGCCGCCGGTCGCCCCGGCGGCCGCTTTTCGCGCCGGGCGGCGGCTCCAAGCCGCCGCCCGGCATCCGTGTATCGAGTGCCGCGCCTACTTGACGAAGGCCGCCAGCTTCGAACCCGCCGCGGCGGTGAAGTCGACGGTTTGCGTCTGCACCGGCCCGGAGCCGTTCTTGCCGAGGCTGGTGAGCGTCGCGTTCTCGCTGTCGCTCGTCGGGCAGACGACCTGCTCGACGCCCTTCGTCCTGATCGTGACGGCGAGGTTTCCGGGCGCGCCGAAGAAGCGCACCAGGTAGTTGAACCCGAGCCCGGGGGGTGCTGCGACGATCTCGCAGAGACCCGTCAGGTTGGGGTTGCGGGGCGGGGTGCCGCCCAGGGAGGTGGGGACGCCCTTGTCCGAGCTGAACACCCGCGGCAGGCTGCCGAACTTCGTATCGAACAGCTGCGGGGTGCTCGACTCGCCTGTGAGGACGAGGTTCCCGATCACCAGCGTGTCCACCTCGGCCTTCGGCTTCTTGACCTTGCGCTTGACGCCCTTCTTCACCTTCTTCTTCTTGGGCTTGGCCGCGTCCCCGCCGATGAA
Source organism: Solirubrobacterales bacterium (assembly GCA_021323175.1). Classification (GTDB taxonomy): domain Bacteria; phylum Actinomycetota; class Thermoleophilia; order Solirubrobacterales; family 70-9; genus VGBV01. The sequence goes on from JAJTCK010000010.1 coordinate 7,686, forward strand.
GGCGTCGGACCCGTCGCCGGGAGCCCAGATGAACGCGTCGCTGCCCGCCTCGCCGTAGGCGATGTCGCTGTTGGGCAACGCCGGGGCGGGCTGTCCGCCCTCGGTGCCGCCGACCAGCACATCGCCGCCGCCGCCGCCCTTGATCACGTCGGATCCCAGGCGTCCGACGATCGTGTCGGGGCCGAGGCCGCCGTTCAGCAGGTCGGTCTTCTTCAGGGACTGGTCCGGCGGGGCCGGGATCGGCTGGATAGTGCCGTTGTCGACGTTGTCGTCGTCAGCGCCGATCAGGACCTGGGGGCTCTTGGAGCCCTCGTTGCCCTGGAGGGCGGCAGCGGCCGTGCCGACGGCCGCAAGGCTCGCGATGGCCGCGAAGCCCGCCAGCAACTGGGTCCTGCGCACCTTCTTGATCCTGCTCTTCATCTCGTTACCTCCTGGTGGTGACTCGTTGACACCGCCATGGACGGCCGGCCCGCGGGTCTATTCCCTCCCAGGTTGGAATAGTTCGGCGGCTGCCGCGTCTTCTGTGCCTAGAGAGCACGATGAACGGACCCACCTCACACAACGAGCCTGTCCCCGAGGGCCTGAGCGAGAGAGAGCTGGGGGACCTCGCGGCGCTCGCGGACGGCCGGCTGGCCGGACGCCGGCGAAGGGAGCTGGAGCGGCGGGTCGCGGGATCCCCTGGGCTGCAGGCGGCCCTGGACCGGCAGCGCTCGGCGGCCTCGGCGCTGCGCGGCGTCGAGCTGCCGGCGCCGCTGCGGCTGCGCGAGCGGATCGAGTCCGCGCGCAGCGCGCCCTCCCGGCCCGTGCGCCGCCGCCGGCTGGGCACGCTCGGCGGGATCGCCGCGGCCGTGTGCGCAGCGGTGCTCGTGGCTCTGCTCGTGCTGCCGTCCGAAGGCGGCGGCCCGACGGTCGTCGAAGCCTCGGGCCTGGCCGTGCTGCCGGCTACGCAGGCCTCGGTCCCCCCGGACCCCGCCAACCCGAACCTGCTGGACGCTGTCGAGGACGGGGTGCCGTTCCCGAACCTCGCTGACCAGTTTGGCTGGCGCGAGGCCGGCGCCCGCTCGGATGAGCTCGAGGGCCGCGAGACCCAGACGGTGTTCTACCTGCGCGGCGGCCGCCGGATCGGTTACACGATCTTGGCCGGTGACGCGATAGGCCCGCCCGCGGATTCCCAGGCCACCATGCTGAACGAGGTCGAGCTGTGGGCCAGCTCCGTCGACGGCCGCCAGGTCGTCACCTGGTACCGCGACGGACGCACCTGCGTGCTCTCCGGCGAAGACGTCGACCGGGCCGAGCTGCTGGAGCTCGCCTCCTGGAAGGCGGAGGGGGCGGTGCCATTCTGATCTTCCTCTGGGTCCAGGGCGAGCCACGCGAGCTCGACCCTGAGGCCGCCGGCGACCAGATCGACGCGCTCTTTCGGGCCGCCTGGGCGATGTGCGGCGACCGCCAGCTGGCCGAGGACCTGGTACAGGAGACCTACGTGCGCGTGCTCTCCCGGCCCCGGCTGATCAGGCGAGAGGACGATCTCGGGTACCTGGTGCGGGCCCTGCGAAACACCTGGTACGACCACCTGCGCTCCGAGCGCGGCCGGCGAGCCGCCACCGCGGAGACCCCGGAGGGCCCGGCCGAGCTGCCCGGCCGCGGAGGCGATCCCCACCAGGCGCTCGAGGCCGGCGAGGTGCTGTCGGCCCTGGCGGACCTGCCGGAGCCCTATCGCGAGACGGTGGCGGCCGTGGACCTGGCCGGCCTGAGCTACGCCGAGGCCGCCAAGGCGCTCGGCGTGCGTGAGGGCACGGTGATGAGCCGGCTCTACCGCGGGCGCGAGCGGGTCGCTCAGGCTCTGGAGGCTTGAGCGACCGTCTCGAAGGCGGGGCGTCGGTCTCGTTTCAGCTAGTCCCCCGGCTTGACCGCTTCCATCTCTCCCGTCTCGGGGTCCACCGCGGACATCTCGCCGGTCTCCGGATTGACCGCGGCGAACGTCCCCGTCTCGAGCTCTCGCGCGACACCGGCGTCCACCTCGGCCTCGACCGGTGCCAGGGCCTCGCCCTCGGGCGGCGTGATCGGGGGTGACCCGGAGTCCGACGCGGGCACAAGCACCTGGCGCATGCGGAGGCGCCTGAGCTTCAGGATCTCGAGCACGAGCACGACATAGATGCTCGCCGCGACTCCGATCACGAGGCACACGCCCATGACGGCGCTCCACAGCGGGTCGAAGTTCCCCCGGTCGTCGCTGTAGGGAATGAACCGCAGGGCCAGGGCGAGGCCGGCAGCGACCAGGGTCCAGCCATACAGATAGGCGAGAGTCCGGCGTTGCGAAAACCCGAGGTTCGCCATGCGATGGTGGAAGTGCCAGCGGTCACCCCGGTAGATCGGCTGCCTGTACTTCAGGCGCTTCGCGACCACGAAGCTCGTATCGAGGATCGGGACAGCCAGCACGATCAGTGGAAGCGCAAGCGCGAGAATGGCGTTCGTCTTCAGGGATCCCTGAATCGCCGTGGTTGCGAGCAGGTAGCCCAGCAGATTGGATCCGGTGTCCCCCATGAAGCTCGACGCCGGTGGGAATCCGTGGCGCAGGAAGCCGAGCGCAGCGCCGGCGGTGATCCCCGCCAGCACGGCGGCCTCGTAGCGCTGAAGGGAGGCGGCGATGATGGCCAGGGAGACGGCCGAGATCAGGCACACGCCGGCCGCGAGCCCGTCCACCCCGTCGCTCAGGTTGATGATGTTCACGATCGCGACGATCCCGATGACGGTGAAGATGTCACCGGCGTTGACGTCTCCCCCGAGAGGGAGCGCGACGATCCCGGGCTCCACCCGGCCGATGAATGGAAGCGTGAAGTCCTGAACGCTCACGCCCGCCGAGACGGGGATCACAGCGGCCGTGATCTGGCCGACCAGCTTGACGAGCGGGCCGAGATCCAGGACGTCGTCGAGGATGCCGACCAGCGCGATCACCGCGGCTCCTCCCAGGATCGCGCGCGTCTCGGCGTCCCATGGAAGGAACAGGATCCCTCCTCCGATCACCGCGGCAAGGACCGCAACCCCACCCAGCTTCGGCGTCGGCTCCGTGTGGAGGCTGCGGTCCTTCGGGTAGTCGATGGCCCCCATCTTCCGTGCCAGCGCGTCGGTGTACGGGACCAGGATCCAGGCGACCGCGCCAGCGAACAGGAAGGCGAGCGCCGCCTGGGTCGCGTCAGGCACGTAGTCGTTGAAGATCAGGGCCTGCCCCTCACCGACTGGACGATTCGCTGGCGTAGCGATCGAACCACGCCGTGAATGTCATCAGAGACCAAAGCTGTCTGCTCAGATCCTCCCGCGAGGTGACGTGACGCTCGATCAGGCGCTGCACGGCTGGGGGGTCGAAAAATCCCTGCCGCTCGACGGTGTCGGAGGAGAGCAAGTCCCGCGCGTATCCCTGCAGATCCCCACGAAGCCACGACGCCATCGGAACGGAGAATCCCTGCTTGGGAGCCTGGAGGATCTCGTGGGGAAGCAGCGGGGCGACTGCCCGCCTGAGCAGCCGCTTCTTCGAGAAGGCGACGACGCGGTGGCGCGGCGGAAGCGACATCGCCATCTCGTACACCTCCGGGTCGAGGAACGGCACCCTGGTCTCGAGTGAGTGGGCCATGCTCGCCCGGTCGGTCTTGACCAGCAGGTCGTCCACCAGGTAGATGCCGATGTCCACGTCCTGGAGCCTGGCAAGCGTGTCGGCTCCCTCAGTCTCGGCGAAGCGGTGCCCCAGGAACTCCACTGGATCGAACCCTCCCGCTCCAAGCAGCTCTGCCCTCGCGTCGGCCGAGAAGATCTCCTTCCAGCCGTGGTGGCGCGCCAGCGGCGGCAGGGTCGCGGCACGCGAAAAGCGCTTCGCCCTGTAGTCGAAGCTCACCTTCCTCGAAGAACTGGGCAGCAGCTCGATCAACGGTCGCGCAAGCGCAGCCGGCCGGCCCAAGAGCGGCGCGAGCCGGTCGGCCGCGTACGTGTGGTAGCCGCCGAACAGCTCGTCACCTCCTTCTCCGGAGAGAGCGACCTTGACCGCGCTCGACGCGAGCTGTGAGACGAGATAGGTCGGAATTGCGCTCGAGTCGGCGAACGGCTCGTCGAAGCACTCGACGAGCTTCGGCAGCAGCTCCACGGCGTCGGGCCGAACGACCAGCTCGTGATGGTCGGTCCCGTAGCGCTGCGCCACGAGCCGAGCGCGCTCCAGCTCATCGAAGCTCGCCTCCTCGAAGCCGATCGAGAAAGTGCTGACCGGGCGCGAGGAGCACTCCGCCGCCAGGGCCGTGAGGGCCGAGGAATCGACTCCACCGGAGAGCATCACCCCGACCGGGACGTCGGCGATCAGATGAGCCCTGACGCTGTCTCGCAGGCGATTGAGCAACTCGGGCGCCAGGTCCTCGGCTCGCTCTCGCCTCTGCTCCGCCTTCGGCGCGGGAGCCGGCCGGGCGTACCGCTCGATGCGGGGTTCGCCACCCGCATCCCAGATGAGCAGATGGCCGGGCGGAAGCTTTTGGACGTCGGCGAAGGCGCTGAGGGGCCCCGGGATCGAGTTGAAGCACAGGAATGCCTGTACGGCCTCCATGTCCACGCGCCGCGTTACGCCGGGCGCCCGAAGGACCGCTTTCAGCTCGGAGCCGAAGGCCAAGACCCCGCCCGCGAGGCTGTAGAAGAGCGGCTTGATTCCGAACGGATCCCGGGCCAGAACCAAGCGCCGCCTGCTGGCGTCCCAGATCGCGATGGCGAACATCCCTCGCAGCTCGGCGGCGAACGCCGGGCCGCGATCCTCATAGAGGTGCGCCAGGACCTCGGTGTCACATCGCGTGGCGAGCCTATGTCCCGCCCCCCGCAGTTCGGCGGCGAGCTCGCGGTGGTTGTAGATCTCCCCGTTCTGCACCACCCGGACCGTGCCGTCCTCGTTTGCGAGAGGCTGGTCGCCCCGTTTGATGTCGATGATCGAGAGCCGGCGGGCGGCGAGCGCCACCGGACCGTCGAATACGGAGCCATCGCTGTCCGGACCCCTGTGGCGGATCGTCGCGCTCATCTCGGTCAGCGCCTTCCGCGAGGGCGGCGTGCCGCCGTCGAGCGACGCGAGTCCACAGATGCCGCACATCGCGCGAGTCTAGGAGGGGCGCGGCCGGCTCAGTGGGTGGGGCGGAGCCTCAGCTGGTTCCGGATCCTGTGATCGTCCGCCTGGCGACGCGCAGGACGGTCGCGCCGAGCACTCTCAGGTACAGCCCCACCGAGCGGTCGGCGATGAACTCCAGATCGTGGGCGAGCTTGTGGCTCCACGAGTCCTCGCGGGTGATGCGGGTCTGCGCGAACCCGGTGACACCAGGGCGCACCACGAGGCGCTGCCAGAAGATGGGGTGCCGGCGGCAGAGGTCTTCGTAGAAAGCCGGGCGGATGGGACGCGGCCCCACCATGCTCATCTCCCCCCGGAGGACGTTGAAGAGCTGGGGGACCTCGTCGAGATGAAGCGTTCGCATGGCGGATCCGAGGGGGATTACTACGTCGCGCGTGCGGACGGTGAGCGCATCTCCGTAGGTGTCACCGAGGCGCAGCTCGGCGTCCCGCGCCAGGGTGCGGAACTTGTACATCTGGAACACCGTCCCGAAGCGGCCGACACGGTCGCCTCTGTAAAAGATCGGCCGCCCCGCAACGCACAGGACCACCAGCGCACAGACCAGAAGCGCCGGCAAGAGCAGAAGCAGGCCCGCGCAGGCGAGGATCAGGTCAAACCCACGCAGCACCACGTCGGTGCGACGCGGCTGATAGGTGTGGGACATCTCGGCGAAGCGGGCAAGCAGGCGCTCCCCGGAGGCCTCCGACGCTGAGCTGGGGCGGCTGTCTTGGATCGGTGCAGCCTGGACTTGTGCCATTCGGTCCTTATCGCAGGGTTCCCAGGACCATCTCGACCAGGACATCCGGATCGCGCTTCGTGGGACTGCCATCCTCGCGCCTCTTCTCGAGCTCGACCGCGCGAGCGTCGGTCAGAGGGTGAAGCCGACCTCCCCGAATGAGCGCCTCGTCGACACCGCCGAGCCTACCACCGTAGGTCGTGTAGACCGGCGTGCCGAGGGCCACGGCCTCGCGGTTCATCGTGCCCCCCGCCGAGACCACCAGGTCCGCCTTGGCGATCAAGCTCTGGGCATCCACAGCCCTCTCCGCAACCGTCACCGAGGGCAGGGCCAGCCCCTTCACGTACTCCCGCTGCTCATCGCTCCGCGGCAGCACGACCGCCTCGGCGCGGGGATCGCTGCCGATGCGCGCGAGGACCTGGGGAAACAGCGGGTTGGACTTCCGGTGGTAGAGAGAGACATCCGGCGGCGGCCTGAGCACGACGACGACCTTGGACTCGTCCACGCCCAGCGCGTCCAGGATCTTCCCGTCCAGCTTCAGGTCGTAGAGGTAGTACTCCTCCTTCAGGCCCGGGTACTGGACCAGCTTGTCCGGCCCGGCCCCCAGGCGGGCGAGCCTGTCGGCGGGCACCGTGTCAGGGAAGATCACTCGTGTGGCCAGCCGGCAGCCGATCTGGTGCTGGAGGGTGGCGTATTCGTAGTCGTGCATGTTCGCCTCGGGGATGCCAAGCGTCCGCGCGGCGATGGCGAGGTCGTTGGATCCATGGGCCAGGGCCAAGTCGAAGTCTCGCTCGCCGCCCCATTTCCGCATGCCGGCGGTCCGCTGGAGCAGGCGTCCCCCTTTCGACAGCCGTGACACGCCGCCGTGGCGGCCGATCTGCGCGTGCTCCATGCCGTGCATTTCGAGCAGCTGAATCGTCTGGGCGTAGTCGCGCGCGGTGATCTCCACGTCGTGTCCCCTTCGCCGCAGCCGGTCGACGATCGGCCTCAACACCAGCACGTGCGCCGGCGCGCTTATGTCGACCCAGATTCTCACGCGAGGGCAGAGTACGTACTCCGTGCGGGCACCCCGTGGGGGCTAGACCGCGGCCGCTGAGAGCTGCGGGTAGAGCGGATAGCGCTCCATCAGCGCGCGGCTGCGCTCCAGCAGACCCGCCTTCTGCTCCTCGAAGTCGGCCTTGAGCGCCCCCGCTATGACCTCCGCGATCTCGCGCATGTCGTCCTCGACCAGGCCTCGTGTCGTCAGCGCGGGCGTCCCGATCCGCAGCCCCGAGGGGTCCATGGGCGGGCGCTCGTCGAAGGGGATGGCATTCCGGTTGACGGTGATCCCCACCTCCTCCAGCCGCAGCTCGGCTTCCTTCCCGAATACCCCCGTGGGGGTCAGGTCTGTCAGCACCAGGTGCACGTCGGTTCCCCCGGTCAGGACGTCCACCCCGCCGGCGACCAGCCCCTCCCCCAAGGCGCGCGCGTTTGCGATCGTCTGGCGCTGCCGCTCCTTGAAGGGCTCGCTGCGGGCGATGCCGAGCGCGACGGCCTTCGCGGCGATGATGTGCATCAGGGGGCCGCCCTGCTGCCCGGGGAAGACCGATCGGTCCACGTCCTTGGCCAGCTCCTCGCGACAGAGGATGATCCCGCTTCGCGGTCCGCCGAGGGTCTTGTGGACCGTCGTCGTCACGATGTCGGCGTGCTCGACAGGGTTCGGGTGCTCCCCGGCGGCGACCAGGCCCGCGAAGTGGGCCATGTCCACCATCAGGCGCGCTCCGACCGAGTCGGCGACCTGCCGGAAGGCCGCGAAGTCGAGCCGGCGAGGGTACGCCGACCAGCCGGCGACGATCACCTTCGGCTTGCGCTCCTTCGCGAGGCTCGCGACCTCGTCCATGTCCACCAGGTAGTCATCGCGGCTCACGTGGTACGGGACGACCTCGTAGAGCTTCCCCGAGACGTTCAGCTTCATCCCGTGGCTGAGGTGGCCCCCGTGGTCCAGGGCCAGCCCCATGATGGTGTCGCCGGGCTCCAGCATCGCCATATAGGCGGCGTTGTTGGCCTGGGCGCCCGCGTGCGGCTGGACATTCGCGTGCCCTGCCCCGAACAACTCCTTGGCGCGGTCGATGGCGAGCTGCTCGGCGACGTCTACTTCCTCGCAGCCGCCGTAGTAGCGGCGCCCCGGGTAGCCCTCGGCGTACTTGTTGGTGAGGACCGAGCCGGCGGCCTCCAGGACCGCCTGCGGCACGAAGTTCTCGGACGCGATCATCTCCAGGGTCCCCTGCTGGCGCGCCAGCTCCCGGTCGAGCACCTGCGCCACGTCGGGATCGACCTCGGCGAGGGGCGCGGCTTGGAAGTCCTCAGGTAGCTGGCTCAACTCGATTCCTCCACGGTCGCTGTGCGTCAGGGTGACACCTTAGGGGTCGGGCGCCGCGTCGAACTCCCAGAGCAGCGCTCAGGTCAGCACTTCGGGACCCTCGCGGCACGCCCGAGGCGCCAGACCCGGGACTAGGCTGGCGGTGTGGAGCGCGAGCCCGTCGAGGTCGTCCGAGCGGCATTCGAGGCCTTCAACGAGGACGGGACCGAAGCATTCATCGAGCACATCCACCCCGACGTGGAGTTCACCACCCCGGCCGACCTCGCGTCCGAGCCCGACACCTATAGGGGCCACGACGGCGTTCGCCGCTACTGGGACTCGTTCTTCGAGATCATGGAGGAGATCAAGGTCGAGCCGCTCGCCCTGCGGGACTGGGGGGAACGGCTCGTCGTCGCCGAGATGCTGGTCACGGTGCGGGGGCGGGCGACGGGGCTCCAGGTCTCGCAGCGGGCGCACATCGTCGTCACGGTCGCCGACGGGAAGGCGCTCGGCCTGAGCTTCCATCCCACCCTGGATGAGGCCGAAGCGGCCGCGGAGGCCGGCGGCGGAAAGCCTCCGGCCTGACGCCCAGGCCTGGCATGGCAACCGCGGTGCCGCGCGGGCTTGCCTGTTTACTGAACGCTCCGTGGTGCTGGCTGCCAGGGAGGACGCCTGAGCCGGCGCCAGCCGGCTAGTCCAGATCCAGCTTCGCAGCCACCTCGGCGACGGTCAGGGCGCCCTTGCGGAGGACCTTCCAGTCCTCCCCGCGGTCCAGGCCGCTCACGTCCACGACGGTCGAGGGCTCCCCCCACAGGTCGCCCCCGTCGATCGACAGGTCCACCGCGGCCGCGATGGCCGGGTCAACCGACTCGGAGCTCGCCGGCGGAGGCTTGCCGCTGATGTTGGCGCTCGTCTGGAACAACACCGAGTTCGCTCCCAGGAGGGGGCCCTCGATCAGGCGCACGCCGAGGCGCTCAGGGTCTCCGCGGGCCGCGAGCGGATACCGCCGCGCGGGATTGGCGATGACCAGGGTGACGGGGCCGGGAAGAAGGGCCCCCATGGCGGCTCGCGCACCGGACCCGAGATCGGCGATCAGCTCCCGCATGGCCAGCGGCGAGAAGTACAGGACCGCCGAGGGCTTTCCCTCGTCGCGGCCCTTGATCTCGTGAATCCGGAGGATGGCCGCCTCGTTCGTCGGGTCACACCCGAGGCCGTACAGGGTGTCCGCCGGGAACAGGACGACGCCCCCCTCCCCCACCACCTGGTCCAGGGCCTCGCGTGCGTCCTGCGCGCCGTCCCGTTCGATCGAGACGAGCTTGCTCACCCGGGCGCGTCCGGGCGGCGCCCGATCACCACCCGATCGATGCCCGCAAGGTCGGGGCGGGCCTCGATCCGCTCGAAGCCCGCTCCCCGCATCAGCTCGGATGTGGCCTCGGCCTGTCCGGCGCCAACCTCCAGGGCAACTGTTCCGGCCAGGTCGTCGACTGCGGCCAGCCGCATCATCAGCGATTCGATCGCCTCCATTCCGGTCGGACCGGGAACCAATGCCAGCCGCGGCTCGAACTCGCGGATCTCGGGCTCGAGGTCCCCCCATTCGGATTCTCCGACGTAGGGCAGGTTCGCGAGCAGCAGCTCGAACGACCCGCGAGCGGGCAGGGTGCCGGTTGCGAAGGTGATCCTGTCGTCCAGGCCCAGGCGGATCGCGTTGCCTCGCGCGATCTCCAGCGCGCCCGCGGACGTGTCGGTAGCCGTGACCTGCACCCCGGGGATTTCGTCCGCTGCGGCCAGGGCGACCGCGCCCGACCCGGTGCCGACGTCGAGGACCGTCGCCGGGGAGAGCTCGACGGCGATCTCGACCAGCAACTCGGTCTCCGGCCTCGGCACCAGCACGCGGCGGTCCACGTCGAGCTCGATGCCGCGGAAGGCCTTGCGGCCGACGATGTAGGCCACAGGCTCACGCCGGACCCTTCGGCGCACCATCTGCGAAAACCTGCGGGCGGCGCCTCCCGGGATCGGGGCGTCCGGGTCGGCGGCAAGCTGTTCGCGTGACAAGCCCGTGGCGGAGGCCAGCAGCACCTCGGCGTCAAGACGCGGGGAATCGATCCCAGCGGCCGTGAACGCGTCGCGCGCGCCCTCCAGCGCCTCCTTGACCGGCGCGCCGTCTCCGGACTGGCGCTGATCGTCTCCCCCGGGATCGCCCATGCTCAGCTCGCCCCTGCGGCCTGCGCCTCCAGGCGCCGGCGCTTCTCCTCGGCCGCCAAAGCCTCCGTGAACTCGGCGAGATCGCCGCCGAGAACGCGGTCGATCCCGCTCGCGGTCAGCTTGACGCGATGGTCGGTGATCCGGTCTTGGGGGAAGTTGTACGTGCGAATCTTCTCGGAGCGCTCCCCGCTCCCGACCTGGGCGCGGCGTTCGGACGCGATCTGGGCCTGCTGCTCGGCGAGCTCGTGCTCGAGCAGCCTGGCCCGCAGGACGCGCATCGCCTTCTCCCGGTTCTGGAGCTGGCTCTTCTCGTCCTGCATGGATACCTGGATGCCGGACGGCTTGTGAACGATTCGGACCGCGGAGTCCGTGGTGTTGACCGACTGGCCACCCGGTCCCGAGGACCGGTAGGTCGTGATCTCCAGATCGCTGGGGTCGATATGGACGTCCACGTCCTCGGCCTCCGGCAGCACGGCCACGGTCGCGGTGGACGTATGGATGCGCCCCTGGGACTCCGTCCTGGGCACCCGCTGGACCCTGTGGGTCCCGCCTTCGAACTTGAACACCGAATAGGCGCCGTCGCCCTTGATCGCGAAGGTGCTGTCCTTGAAGCCGCCCTGGTCTGCCGGTGACGAGGAAAGCGACTCCGTCGAGTACCCCCGCGATTCCGCGTAGCGCGTCAGCATCTTGTGCAGGTCGCCCGCGAAGATCGCCGCCTCGTCTCCTCCCGTCCCGGCGCGGATCTCGATGATCACGTTCTTGTCGTCGCTGGGATCGCGATCGACCATCGCCAGCCGAATCTCGTCACCGAGCTGCTCCAGACGGGCTGGAGCGTCGCTCACGACCGCCTTCAGCTCGGGGTCCTCCCCGTCCTCAGCCAGCAGTTCGCGGGCGCCCTCCAGGTCGTCGTTCAGCTTGCGGTACTCGACCGCGAGCTGGTGGGCACCCTCGAGCTGGCGGTACTCCCGCCCGACCTCGGCGTACCGTTTCCGGTCCGAGATCACCGCGGGATCGGACATCTGGCGCTCCAGCTCGGCGAATCGCTCCTCTATCTGTTCGACGAGGTCATCGATCATGGAGGTAAGTGTGACGCGACTCCGCGAGTTGGGACGGCGGCGTGGACCCTCGGAACAGCTCAGGCCACGATCTCGATCGGCTCTTCCTTGCGGGACTTGTCGAGGTCCTCGTTGGCGAGGACCTCTTCGAGGGAGCGGATCGCGACCGCGAGCTCGTCCAGATCGGGCTCGCGGGTGGTGAGGTTCTGGAGCATCAGGCCCGGCCACATCACGGCGCGGACCCAGCGCTTGTTGCGGTTCTTGCCGGCCCACTTGATGACCTCATAGGAGAGGCCTGCGATCAGCGGGATGCCGAGGATCCGCGAGGCGAGCAGCCAATACCACTCGGGCAAGCCGATCGGGGCGAACACGAAGATCGCCAGGACCATGACGATCAGCAGGAAGCTGGTGCCGCAGCGCGGGTGCAGGCGGGAGTAGCGCTGGGCGTTCTCGGGCCGCAGCTCGTCCCCGGCCTCGAAGCACGAAATCGTCTTGTGCTCGGCGCCGTGATACTCGAACACCCGCCGCAGGTCGGGCAGGCGGCTGATCGCGACGATGTAGCCGATGAAGATCAGGGTGCGGAGAATGCCCTCCACCAGCCAGAAAAGCAGTGCCGATCCGAGCCAGTCCTTGATCAGGCTCGTCGCGCCGACGGGGATGACGAAGAAGAGCCCGACGGCGAGCGCCATCGAGAGGAAGATCGTGAAGCCCCACATGAGGCCGCCGATCTCCTCCTTCTCGCCGTCCTCGTCCTCTTCGAGCTGGGCGTTGGCCGAGATGGCGAGCGCCTTGAAGCCGATCTTGAGCGACTCGCCCAGGGCGACGACGCCCCGGATGACGGGCCAACGCAGGACCCGGTGCCGCTTCGCCCAGGAGACGATCGGCTCGGAGGTCACCTCGACCTCGCCCTGGGGGTTGCGCACTGCGACTGCCCAGGTCGAGACGCCGCGCATCATCACGCCCTCCAGGACCGCCTGTCCCCCCAGCGGCAGGTCGGTCGTCGCGACCGGCTTGCCGTCGGGCATGGTTTCGGGCTGCGCGGAGACCCCCGGGCGACCCGGGTACCTGTCCGCCTCGCGGTCGGTCGGACCCCGGCCGCCCGGCCCGGCCACCGTCGCTAGCCCTTCTTGCTCTTGGCGGCGCGGCGGCGGAAGCGCTCGACGCGCCCGCCGGTATCGACCAGCTTCTGCTTGCCCGTGTAGAAGGGATGGCAGTCCGAGCACAGCTCGACGTGCAGCTCGGGCTTCGTGGAGCGGGTGTAGAAGTCGTTCCCGCAGGAGCAGTGCACATGCGAGAGGACGTACTCGGGATGTATGCCCGTCTTCATCGCGACTGATTCTAGCCGTGCCCAGCCGTAACCTGAGCACCCGAATTTGACATACAGGTTGTATCTCTGATACATACAGGCTGTATGGAAGACGCGCATCTCCCTCAGGGCATCATCCGGTACCGGGACACCGGCTCCGGCGAGCCGCTGATCTTCATCCACGGACTGCTCGTGGACAGCCGCCTCTGGGACCCGGCCGTGGCGCTCCTCTCCGACGGCCACCGCTGCATCCAGCCCGACCTGCCCCTCGGTTGCCACCGCCTGCCGATGAACGCCGACGCCGACCTGACGCCCCCCGGCGTGGCGAGGCTGCTGATCGATTTCATGGACGAACTCGGGCTCGAGCGGGCGACCCTGGTCGGAAATGACTCGGGCGGCGCAATCAGCCAGCTTGTCGCGACGGCTCATCCCGATCGAGTCGGCCGGCTGATCCTCACCAACTCCGACACATACAGCGATTTTCCCCCGAAGCTGTTCGCGTACCTGAATGTCGTCAAGTGGTTCCCGAGCGTGCTCACGGGGCTCGCCCAGAGCATGCGACTCAAGCCGCTGCGGCACTCCCCGCTCGCCTACGGCGTTCTGTCCAAGACCCGTCTGGACGACGAGCTCCTGAAGTCCTGGCTGGAGCCGGCGCTTGGCGACGCGGCGATCCGGCGCGACACCGCGAAGTTCATCAAGGGCGTCTCCCCGCGCCTCACCGAGCAGGCGGCTGTCGACCTGCAGGGCTTCCGGTCTCCGACCCTGTTCGCCTGGGCCCCTGAGGATCGCTGGTTCAAGATCGCGAACGCGGAGCGTCTCGCCGCCTCGATGCCCGACGCCCGGGTGGTCCGCATCCCCGGCGCGAAGACCTTCGTGCCGATCGATCAGCCCCGGAGGCTGGCCGACGCGATCGCCTCGTTCGTCGCAGCCAACGAGCCGCGGTCCGCAACGGCTGCCGGCTAGCCGCAGGCCCGGGGAGCGCTCCGCTTGACCGTGACCCCACGGCCGTCGAGCATCGTCGCGTTGGCGGTGACCCGGTTCTTGCCCGAGCGGCTCAGCTTCTTGGCCCCGATCTTCGCGTCGAAGGGCGCGGACCCGGCGCCGCCCGCCGCACGGCCGTTCGCGTAGAAGCGGGCGTCCAGCACCTCCGGCACGGCCGCGCCGCTGACCTTCGCCCGGATCCCTGCCGAGACGCACTTGCCGTCACGTCCGAACTTCAGCGCCAGCTTCAAGGCCGGCCGCGCGGCGCATGGCTTCGCTCCGACGCACGCCGTCAGCCTGGCCAGCAGCCGATCGAGCGAAGCCTCCACCGGATCCAGTGCCGGCACCGCACTCAGGCTCTGAAGCTGGAAGGGATCGCCGCGCAGGTCATAGAGCTCGCGGTCGGTCCCGGTCTCGGCATAGACGTAGCGGTCGGTTCGCACCGCGCTGTAGCTGGGAAGCAGGTCGTCCGGATCCGCGTTGTTGAAGCCCTCGATCAGGATCCCGCGCCCCGGTTGGAGCAGCTTGTCCTCCATCAGCGGCACCAGCGACCGCCCGTCCATCGTCCGTCCGGGAGCGGCGTCCGCGAAGTCGAGAATGGTCGGCGCCAGGTCGGCGTTCACCGCCAGCTGGCGGCGGATCTCTCCCTTCGGCACACCCGGCCCTCGGACGATCAGCGGGACGCCGCTGGACTCCTCGTAGTGGCGGACCTTCCCGGAGCGGAGGCGGTGCTCTCCGTGAAAGAACCCGTTGTCGGACGTGAAGATGAACACGGTTCGGTCGAGTTCGTCCCTGGCCTTCAGCGCGCTCACCATCCGCCCCACCATCTCGTCCACCGCCAGGAGGCTCTCCAGACGGGCGCGGTAGCGATCGTCGATCGCCGCACGCTGAGTAGCGTTGATCGGGGTCAGCGCCTGGATGCCGGCCGGCTTGTCCGAGACGTCGGCCTCGTTGAAGCTGGGCGGGCGCGGGACCGGCTCGCTCGCGAAACGACCCTGGTGCCGAACAGCCGCCCGCGGGTTGTCACCGGCGCAGTTGCATACCCCCATGGCCTCGCCGTGGGGCGCCAGCGGGGCGACCGACAGATAGAACGGCTTGCCCTTCGGCGCGCGGCGATTGATGAAGTCCTCGGCCTTGACCGCGTACACGTCGGTCTGATAGGTCGCGGGGTCCACGGCGTCCGGGGTGCTCCCGTAGTGCACTATCGACCCGTTCTCGTTGAGGGTGTAGCCGTACATCGTGTAGGTGCCTCCGATGAACCCGTCTGGGTCGTCGAGCGAGCCGTACCACTCGCTCCAGCCGGGCGGCACGTGCGTATCGACGCTGGATGCGCCGTAGCCGTTCAGGTACTTGCCGATGTGGGCCGTGTAGTAGCCGGCCCGCTGCAGCCACACAGGCATCGCGTTCCCCTCGGTGGGCACGAGGGTGGCGTACCCACCGTTCGGCGGCTGATTGGTCCGGACTCCGTGGTTGTCCGGGTACTGCCCGGTCAGCATCGTGGCCCGCGAGGGGCAGCAGAGCGGGAAGCTCGCGAAGCTGTTGGGGAAGCTGACCCCCGCCTGGGCGATCCGCTTGTTCACGATCGGCATCGCCCGCAGCGACTCGACCGTCTGGTCGTCGGTCATCACCATCACGATGTTGGGCCGCTTCTGCTCAGGCGCGCCCTTCTTCTTCGCCTCGCCCTCGTCCGGGAAGACCGCCGCCACAAGGCAAGTGACGACGGCCGCTACAGCCAGCAGCAGTCCGCCGCGAGCCTGTGCCCCGCTCGCCCGTTCCCTCATGGCGTTTGAAACAGTCGGCATGCGACGAGTTGCGGTGCGGGGTCGGAGACCGTGCCGTGTTGGGCCCGCTTTCGTCCGTCAGGGCGGCGGCATGCAAGCCGACGCTTCGGAACTACGGAGCAGCGGGCAGCGTTATTACGCGAGTGATCTCGGGTAACGGCCTCAGCATGAACCGGCTTTGGCGCCTCGGCAGATTTTCGGTCGCCTGCGCCGCCATCGCGGCGATCGCTCTGGGCGCGGCGGCCTGCAGCACGACCGACGACGAGAACGAGGACTCGGACACAACGGAGCAGGCCACCGCCTCAGACTCCCAGCTCCCCGCGGAGCCCGAGCAGCCCCTGGGCCCCGCGCAGGAGCGCGGCAGGGACCTGTTCGTGGCCGGATGCGGCTCCTGCCACACGTTCGAGCCGGCCGGGACGGTCGGCCAGGTCGGGCCGAACCTGTCCGAGCTGCCGCGAAACCAGGCCGAGGTGCTGCGTGCGATCGACATCGGAGGCCGCGGCAGCGGCAGCATGCCTCCCGACATCTATCGCGGCCGCGAGGCCCGTGAGGTCGCGCGCTTCGTATCCCAGAACGGCCCCGGGGTCTAGCCGAGACCAGCTCCCGATCCTGGGTCAGCCGGGCGGCCGGGCGACCTCGCCGGCGGTGACGGCGACCGCACGCAGGACGCTGCGAAGCGCCGGGTCCTGGGCGACCTCGGGCGCCAGCGGCACCTCCACCCCAATCACCCCTCCGTCGCGGGCGGTGACCTCCAGGTCCCCGACCGCGTCGAGCAGTCCGCGCATGTCCTCGTTGCGCGCGAGTAGCAGGGCTGTTAACCGGGTGATCCCCTCCTCGGTCGCGCGGGCGGCCAGGAGGCGGGTCAACGCCGTGCCCAGCCTGCGGCCCTGCCAGTCGTCCGCCACGGTGACCGCGGCCTCTGCGCGCGTGGGGTCCTCCTCCCGCACGTAGCGACCGACGCCTACGATGTTCGCGTCCAGGTCGCAGGCGACCAGGGCCTCGTGGTCGTGGTGGTCGACCTCGGTCAGGTAGCGCAGCTGCGACCGGGTGAGCGTCTCCATCGGGGTCAGGAAGCGCTTGTAGCGGGAGTCGTCGCTGAGGCGCTCGAAGCCGGCCAGCAGCGCCTCCTTGTCATCGGCCCTGATCGGGCGGATCTTGACCCAGGACTCGTCGCTCAACTCGAGCTCGACGCCGTCCGAGTCAGCGCCTCTCACCGTCCCGCCGGCCCCTCGCCTTGGCGGGCTACCACAGCTAGGTCTCCTGGTAGAGAGGGCCGTCCCCGCCCTCGGGCAGGGTCAGGCGCCCGCCCTTGGCGGTGATCGCCCCGCACTGCACGCAGTTGGACGCGGTGACGTGCACGTCCACGGTCTCCGCGGTTGACTCGAGCTGGTCGTCGGGAATCTCGTACACCTGCGCGGGACACATCGAGACCCACGTCTGCGCCACCTCGCGCGGCACCCGCTCCTGGACCCGGACGTGGTTCGGCGCGTCGTCGCGGGTCGCGTTGCCCGAGGCGAACACCGAGTTCAGCTTGTCGTAGATATAGGAGTTATCGGCCTTGGGGTAGCTCTTGGAGCCCCCGTCGATCTCCATCTCGTGGGAGGCGTCGGGGTGGTTCTTCCAGTGGCCGCCCGGAAAGTGCCCACGGGTGATCGTCATGGCGCTGGCGATCGCCCCCCCGACGAAGAAGCCCTTCTCGAAGGGCTGGCGCATGTTGCGCGAGCGCCACATGTCCTCCTCGATCACCGACTTCTTCACCCTGCGCTCGTACTCCTCGAAGTTGACGGAGTCCTGCTTCAGCGCCGACACGATCGCCTCGGCGGCGTACATGCCGGCGTGCATCGCGTAGTGGATGCCCTTCAGCTCCGGGACGTTCACCATCGAGGCGGCGTCACCCGCGATCACCATCCCGGGGACCGAGAGTCGCTTCGGCATCGACCAGTACCCGCCGGAGGGGATCGTCTTGGCGCCCCAGGCCACCCGCTTGCCGCCGTCGAGGATCTTCTTGATGAACGGGTGGGTCTTCAGCTCCTGCAGCGCGTCGTGACAGGAGAAGGTGGCGTCCGTGTAGTCGAGGCCGACGACGAGGCCGATGCTGACCTTGTCCTCTCCCATCGGATAGATGAAGCTGCCGCCGAACTCGTTCCACTTGGCGCGCTTCCGCAGCGGCCAGCCCATCGTGTGGATGACGCGGTCGAGAGGCTCCTTGACCTCCCAGACCTCCTTCACGCCCAGCTCCCAGCGCTGGGGATCGGGGCCGTGCAGGTCGAAGTAGTCAAGGGCCGCGCCCGTCAAGTGGCCGAGGGTGCCCTCGGCCAAGACCGTCCCCTTCGCCACCACGTCCGAGCCGGGCTCGAAATTGGACAGCTCCTCGCCGCCCTTGCCCCGCCCCTTGTCCCCCGAGCGGAGCCCGCGCACGATCCGGTCCTCGACCAGAAGCTTGTCGGCGCTGGTCTCGGTGAGGATGTACACGCCCGCCTCCTCGGCCTTCTCGGCCAAAAAGCGGCCC
This sequence comes from Solirubrobacterales bacterium, assembly GCA_021323175.1. Lineage (GTDB taxonomy): Bacteria > Actinomycetota > Thermoleophilia > Solirubrobacterales > 70-9 > VGBV01. The sequence goes on from JAJTCK010000010.1 coordinate 25,710, forward strand.
AGCTTGGCGACCGAGGTGACGTAATTACCATGGTTGCGGAAGTTCGGCGGCATCGGCTTCAGAGGCAGCGCCGCCCGCTTGGTCAGCAGATAGACCGCGTCCTTCTCGACCTCCTGGTAGACGGGCCACTCCGACGGATCGAGGTCCGGGAACAGCTCGCGCATCGCCGAGGGACGCAAGTTGGCGCCCGAGAGCAGGTGCGCGCCGCACGCCTTGCCCTTCTCGACGACGGCGATCGGGACCTCGCCGAGCTTCTCAGCCAGCTCCGGCTCCTGCTCGAGGAGCTGCGCCGCCCGGATCGCGCAGGCCAGCCCGGCGGGACCGCCCCCGGCGATGGCGATCCCGACCTCGATCCGCTCCTCCTCCGGATCGGTGATCGGCGCGATGAACTCCTCGACCGGGTTGATCGGAGGCGGGTACTCCGCGGGTGCGACCTTCATCCGGGGGTCAGCCCCCCTTCTTGGCCTTGATCGCGTCGGTCAGCTTGGGGACGATCTTATGGAGGTCCCCGACGACGCCGAGGTCGCAGAATTCGAAGATCGGCGCGTTCTGGTCCTTGTTGATGGCCAGGATGTTCTCTGAGTTCTGCATTCCCACCTTGTGCTGGATGGCCCCGGAGATGCCGGCCGCCAGATACAGCTTCGGCGCGACGGTCTTGCCCGTCTGACCGATCTGAGCGGCGTAGGGGTACCAGCCGGCGTCCACCACGGCACGAGTGGCCGCGACGGCGCCGCCCATCGAACTCGCAAGTTCCTCGGCCATCTTGAAGTTCTCGGCCTGTCCCAGGCCTCGACCTCCCCCGACCAGGATCTCGGCGTCCTCGATGTTGACGTCCTCGCCGCGCTGCTCCCCGCGTTTCACGAGCTTCGCCTTGCTGGACCACTCGGAAAGCTCGACCGCGACGTCCTCGACCTCGGCCTCGCCGCCGGTCTCGTTCTCGTCGAACGCGTTCAGCCGGCCGATGATGATCCCGGGCTCGGCGACGTATCCGACGTCGGCGATCTGGGAGTCCTGCAGGATCGGCCGCTCGACCACAAGCCTGCCGTCTTCGGCCCTCACCGCGGTGACCTCCATCGTCACGCCGGCGTTCAGGCGCGCCGTCAGGCCGGCGCCGATCTCGAATCCGAGCAGCCCCCCGCCGAACAGGGCGTAGGAGATGTCGTTGTCGGTCATCACCTTCGCCATCGCATCGACGATCGGCTGGGCGAGGCCCTCCGGGACGTCCTTGGCGCGATAGACCTTCTTGACGCCGTAGGCGCCGAGGCCCTTGGCGGCGTCATCCGATACGTCGCCGACGATGATGGCGGACGCCTCGCTGCCCAGCTCGCCGGCCAGCTTGGCCGCCTCGGAGAGAGCCCCGAGGGAGTTCTTGTTGAAGTTGCCCTCGTCGTCGTGGAGGGCGTAGACCAGGATGCCTGCCATCAGATCAGCTTCCTTTCGTCGAGCCAGACGACGATCTTCTCGACCGTCTCGTTGGTGTCTTCGTCCTCAATGATCTCGCCGGCCTCCTTCTGGGGCGGCGGCCTAAGCTCGAGCACCGCGGTTCGGGAACCGCTCTGGCCGACGCGGTCGGGCTCGATCCCGACGTCGCCGGCGCCGTGGCTGTCCAACGGCTTCTTCTTGGCGCCCATGATCGCCTTCAGGCTGGGATAGCGCGGCTCGTTGATGGCGTCGCCGACGCTGATCACGGCCGGCAGCTCCACCTCGACGGTGTCGTAGCCGTACTCGGCCTGGCGCTCGCATGTGAGCTTGCCGTCGGCGGCGTCCATCTTGATCACCTGGGTCAGCGAGGGCATCTTCAGGTGGTCGGCCACGACGGCCCCGATCGTGTAGCACTCGCCATCGTCCGACTGCTGGCCCAGCAGGACCAGGTCAGGACTCTCCTTCTCGAGCACCTTGGCGAGCGCGTAGCCGGTCGCCGCGACATCGGAGCCCTCGAGCGCCGCGTCGGTCAGGTGGACCGAGCGGTCGGCCCCCAGGGCGACGGCCTTGTGCAGGGCACGCACGGCGCTATCGGGGCCCATGGTGACGGCGACGATCTCTTCGACGGGCGCGCCGCCCTCCTTGACCTGCATCGCGGCCTCGATGGCGTGCGTGTCGAAGGGGTTCAGGTTCTTCTCGCCTGAGCGGTCCAGGCGCTTGGTCTCCGGGTCGATCCGCTTCTCGACAGCGGCGTCCGGGACCTCCTTGACGAGACAACAGATCTTCAAGTCAGGTCCTCCTTGGGAAAGTGGCGGCGCGGGATGTTACTGGTCACTCACTTGACTGACCAGTCAATCAGGGTAGACCACAGCGCACCCCGGCTGGCCAGCTGCGGCCTCTCCGACGCCGCCTAGCGGACGGCGCCCCGGACGAAGTCGACGATCTCGTCCGTGGGTGCACCGGGGGTGAAGACCTCCGCGATCCCGAGCTTCTTGAGCTCGGAGATGTCGTCGGCGGGGATCGTCCCGCCGACCGTGACGATGACGTCGTCGGCGCCCTGCTCCTTCAACAGCGCGACCACGCGGGGGACCAGGGTCATGTGCGCGCCGGAGAGGATCGAGAGCCCGACGGCGTCGGCGTCCTCCTGGATCACGGTTTCCGCGATCTGCTCGGGGGTCTGGTGCAGTCCCGTGTAGATCACTTCCATGCCGGCGTCGCGCAGCGCGCGGGCGATGATCTTGGCGCCGCGATCGTGCCCATCGAGGCCGGGCTTGGCGACGACGATCCGGATCTTCCTCTGGCTGGTCTCGGTTGAGGGCATCGGCGAGTCGAATCGGTGGGGCTTGGGGCGTCGTCGGGCGCGCCTGCGATTGTTCGTGCTCGAACGGGGCTTAACCGTATTCGAACAGGTGGTTCCTACGGATTCGCGAATGTAGACGGTGCCGCACACTGTCTGCCGCACGGCAGGACTGGCGACACGAAGGGGAGCAGGTATGTATGACGTGCTCTACATGGCTTACCGGGATGGGCAACGGGAGCGCTGCGTGCTGGCGACCGGCCTCGACCGCGACCGGGCCTGCGAGATGGCCCGCGACGAAGCGCGACGCCGGAGGGCCGGCCGCATGTTCCTGGCCGGGTCGGAGCCGCACGCGGTCGGTGACGTGGTGCTGATCGTCGACTCCGCGGCTCAGGGCGTCTAGCCTCGCTTCGGCGGGTCGAGCGCGGCGTCCACGGCTAGAAGACGGGCGTCTCGGTGTAGCGCCCGAAGACCTCCTGGAGGGCGGCGACCATCTCCCCCTCCGAGGTGCGCGCCCGCGCGCACTCGATGAACAGCGGCATCAGGTTCGCCTGGCTCGCGGCGGCGGCCCTGAGCTCGCCGAGCGTCCGCTCGACCTCGGAGGCGTCCCGGTCCGCACGCGTAGCCTGTAGGCGCCCGGCCTGCTTGCGCTCGAGCTCGCGGTCGATCTTGAGCGTCGGGATCTCCTCCTCCCCCTCGTTCACGTAGTCGTTCACCCCGACGACGATCCGCTGCCCCGAGTCGACCTCCTGCTGGTAGCTGAACGAGGCGTCGGCGATCTCGCGTTGGGGGAAGTTCTGCTTGATCGCCTCGACCATCCCGCCCAGCTCGTCGATGCGGGCGAAGTACTCGTGGGCAGAGCGCTCCATCTCATCGGTCAGCGTCTCGATGAAGTAGGCGCCGCCGAGCGGGTCGATTGTGTTGGTCACCCCTGACTCGTGCGCGATCACCTGCTGGGTCCGCAGGGCGATCCGCACCGCCTCCTCGGTCGGCAGCGCGAGGGCCTCGTCATAGGAGTTCGTGTGCAGGGACTGAGTGCCGCCCAGGACACCGGCGAGCGCCTCGATCGTCGTCCGCACGATGTTGACCAGCGGCTGCTGAGCGGTCAGGCTCACCCCCGCGGTCTGGGTGTGGAAGCGCATCCGCCAGGACTCCTCGCGCTTGGCCCCGTAGGTCTCTCGCATCTCGCGCGCCCAGATCCGGCGCGCGGCGCGGTACTTGGCGATCTCCTCGAAGAAGTCGATGTGGGCGTTGAAGAAGAAGGAGAGGCGCGGGGCGAAGTCGTCGACGTCCAAGCCGCGCTCGATCGCCGACTCGACGTAGGTGAAGCCGTCCTTGAGCGTGAAGGCAAGCTCCTGCTGGGCGGTGGAGCCGGCCTCGCGGATGTGGTAGCCGCTGATCGAGATCGGGTGCCAACGCGGCATCTCGACCGAGCACCACTCGATCATGTCCTCGACGAGGCGCAGCGCCGGCTCGATCGGGAAGCACCACTCCTTCTGGGCGATGTACTCCTTGAGGATGTCGGTCTGGATCGTCCCCCCCAGCCGCTCGGGCCCGATTCCCTTGTTCTCGGCGGCGACGACGTAGAAGGCGAGCAGGATCGCCGCCGGTGCGTTGATCGTCATGGAAACGGTGACCTCGTCCAGCGGGATGCCGGCGAACAGGGTCTCCATGTCGTCGAGGGTGTCGATGGCGACCCCCTCAACCCCGACCTCGCCGAGGCTGCGGCCGTGGTCGGAGTCGAAGCCCATCAGGGTCGGCATGTCGAACGCGGTCGACAGGCCCGTCTGACCGTGGCCCAGCAGGTAGCGGAAACGCTCGTTGGTCTCCTCGGCGGTCCCGAAGCCCGCGAACTGGCGCATCGTCCACAGGCGGCCTCGGTACATCGACGGGTAGACCCCGCGGGTGAAGGGATAGGAGCCCGGGTAGCCCAGGTCGCGCTCGGGATCGGCGTCGGCGCGGTCATCGAGCGTGTAGAGCGGCTTCACCGGCTCGCCGGAGATCGTCTCGAACAGGGCCTCGCGCTCGGGGGCGCTTCCGTAGACCTCCCGCATCCACTCGTGGGCGCGTCGGCGCGCCTCGGGCTCGATCGCCATGGGGCGATTCTAGGCCGCGGCCAAGGCGGCGGCCGCAGCCGCCCCGTTCGTGGTCGCGGCTAGCGCAGGCGGCGAGGGCGCGGCGACTCGCGGCGCCTCGAGGCCAGCAGCGTGCCCACGGCGGCGGCCACGGCGGTTGCGCCTGCGACCGCGATCCTTCGGCCGAGCTTCTCGAAGCGAAGCACCCGCCACCCCTCGGCCTTCGCGACCAAGGCCAGCGGGTCATCGGGGTTGACCACCACCGCGTTGCCGACCGCGCACAGCATCGGCATGTCCGAGGCGGAGTCCGAGTACGCGTACGACCGCTCGAGGTCGATGTCGTGGTCGGCGGCGAAGCGTCTCATCGCCTCGACCTTGCCCTGTCCGTACACGAACGGGCCGTTCAGGCGCCCGGTGTAGAGGCCGTCCGGGCCGACCTCGTAGCTCGTCCCGATACCGCCCTCCATCCCGAGCACCTGCGCGAGCTGGGCGACCATCTCGTTGCCGGCAGCGCTGACGATGAAGGTCGCGCGGCCCTCGTCCTGATGACGGTGCACCTCGGAGAGCATCTCCGGATAGATGCGCGGCAGTATCCCCGCCAGGACCTCGGGCCCCATCCGGGCGATGTCGCGCTGGGGCACTCCCTTGAACGCCTCCCGCGCGACCTTCAACAGCTCCTTGGTCTCGTCGTCGGTCGAGCCCCGTAGCCGATAGCGCAGGTGATCGCGGCCCCACCGCAGCATCTGGCCGCGCGAGACCATCCCGTGGGCGCTCGCGGCCCGGGCGAACACCATCCCGCTCGACCCCGCCATCAGGGTCTTGTCCAGGTCGAAGAACGCAGCGGACCGCTGCGCCTCAGCCCCCTCGGCCACGACTAGGAGCCGTTGATCTCCAGGACGATCGCGTCGCCCTGGCCGCCGCCCGAGCAGATGGCCGCGACGCCCAGGCCGCCACCGCGGCGCTTCAGCTCGTGGACCAGGGCTCCGATGATGCGCCCGCCCGAGGCACCGATCGGGTGCCCAAGCGCGATCGCGCCGCCGTTGACGTTGACCTTGTCCTCCTCCACGCCGAGCATGCGGACGGAGTTGAGAGCGACAGACGCGAAGGCCTCGTTGATCTCCCACAGATCGACGTCCTCGGGTGACTTACCGATCTTCTCCAGCGCGGCCTTCGCGGCGTTCGCGGGGGTCTTGGCAAGGTAGGGGAAGTCGTCTGCGACCTGCCCGTAGGCGAGGACAGTCGCGACCGGCGTCTTGCCGTTTCTCTCGGCCCACTGGTCCGAGGCCACAACCAGGGCGGCGGCGCCGTCGTTGACGCCGGGCGAGTTTCCAGCGGTGTGAGTGGCGTCCTCGCCACCGACCGCCTTCAGCTTGGACAGGGCCTCGAGGCTCGTGTCTTCGCGAATGGCCTCGTCAGCCTCGACGACGGTGTCGCCCTTGCGGCCCTTCACGGTCACGGAGACGATCTCGTCGGCGAGCTTGCCGTCCTCCGTCGCCCTGTGGGCCAGCTCGTGGGAGCGGACCGCGAAGCGGTCCATGTCCGCGCGGGTGATCTCGAGCTCGTTCGAGACCTCGCTCGCCTCGTTGATCATCTGCTTCTCCGTGAAGGGGTTGGTCAGGCCGTCGTGGGTCATCGAGTCGATGGCGTCGACGTCGCCCATTCGGAACCCGAAGCGAGCCCCCGGCAGCAGGTAGGGAGCCTGGCTCATCGACTCCATGCCGCCCGTGACCGCGATGTTCAGGTCGCCCGCTCGGATTGCCTGGTCGGCGAGGCCGACGGTCCGCATCCCGGAGGCGCAGACCTTGTTGACCGTCTCCGACGGGACCTCCTTGGGGATCTCGGCCTTGATCTGGGCCTGCCTGGAGGGGATCTGGCCCTGGCCCGCCTGCAGCACCTGGCCGTAGACGACGCCCTCGACCTGATCGGGGCCGACGTCGGCGCGCTCGAGCGCTTCGGAGATCGCCTTGGCGCCGAGGTCGGTTGCATCGAGGGGCGCCAGACCTCCGCCCATCTTTCCGAAGGGGGTGCGGGCGGTGGAGAGGATGACCGTGTTCGACATCTGCGCCTTTCGTCTCGCCGCGGGCTCGCCGCGCGGGATTGCCGGTGGGGGCGAAAACGATAGCCGGGCAGGGTTTGGGCCCGCGCCGCGAGGGGCAGTCGCGTCGAAAGTGAACGCGCTGTTCCTGAACTGCACCCTGAAGCCCTCGCCGGAAACCTCCAACTCGGAGGCACTCGCGAAGCTGGTCGCGGCCGCACTCCAGGACGAGGGGGTAGAGACCGAGTTCGTCCGGCTCACCGACCACAGGATCAAGCCAGGGGTCGAGTCCGACATGGGGGACGGCGACGAGTGGCCGGCGATCCGGGAGCGGATCCTCGGCGCGGAGATCCTCGTCTTCGCCACGCCCACCTGGCTCGGGCAGCCGTCGAGCGTCTCCAAGCTCGCGCTGGAGCGGATGGACGCGATGCTGTCCGAGACCGATGACGACGGCCGCCCCGTCGCCTACAACCGCGTCGCCGGGGTGGTCGTGACCGGGAACGAGGACGGCGCCCACCACGTGATCACGGAGATCTGCGGAGCGCTCAATGACATCGGCTTCACGATCCCCGGCCAGGCCTGGACCTACTGGAACAAGGGTCCCGGGCCCGGCGAGGACTTCCTCAACGACGAGGAAGGGCACGATTGGTCCGCCTCGACCGCGAAGGCCGCGGCATCGAACCTGCTCGCCGTCGCCCGCGCTCTCCAGGCGAACCCAGTTCCCCCTCCCCCATCCTGAGCCATCGATGGCGGTTGCCCGTTCTGCGGCCCGCATATGCTCAGCGCCGTGAGAGTCGAGGTCGCCGACAAACCGCTCGCCGAAGCCGACGCCGGCCTCGTCGCCGTCCTCGTCTTCGAAGGTGATGACCTGCCGGCGGAGTTGCGGGACGCGCGCGGGGCCGACGACGTCCGGGGCGGTTACCGCAAGAGCACGCTGATCCACCCCGAGAGCCCTGCGCGGGTCGCTGTGATCGGCCTGGGCAAACCAGAGGACTTCGCTCCGGAGCGGGCGCGCGTCGCGGCGGCGATCGCCGTTGGGGCCGCGGACGGACTCCGCGCCCACTCGCTTGCGATAGCCCTCCCTGACACCGGCGCGGGCGCGGACTCCGCCGATGCCGCGGCCGCCTTGGTCGACGGGGCGATCCTGGCCTCGTACAGGTTCGACCGTTACCGCTCGGCGCAGAGCGAAGAGGACGGTGAAGCGCCCGGGAAACTGGAATCGCTGACGCTCATCGGGGACCCCGCGGCTGCCCAGCCCGCAGAGTCCGCGCGCATCGCCGCTGAGGCCGCGAACAGGGCCCGGGAGCTGCAGGACCTGCCGTCGAACCGAGCGACACCCGCCTTCCTGGCCGAGCGCGCGCTGGAGATCGCGGCTACCCACGACGCGGTGAAGGTCAAGGTCATCGAACGCGACGAGATGGCCGAGCGCGGGATGGGCGGGCTGGAGGCCGTTTCCGCGGGGACGGACACCCCGCCGAAGCTGATCGTCATGCGCATCGAGGGCGAGGGACCGTTGACCGCGCTGGTGGGGAAGGCCGTGACCTTCGACTCGGGCGGCATCTCAATCAAGCCCGCCGGCTCAATGCACGAGATGAAGATGGACATGTCGGGCGGCGCCGCCGTGATCGAGGCGATGGCTGCGATCGCCGAGCTCGGGCTGCCCGCGAACCTGCTGGCGTTGATCCCCGCAACCGAGAACATGCCTAGCGGCCACGCCGTGAAGCCCGGAGACATCATCACCCAGCTGAACGGCAAGACCGTCGAGGTCAACAACACCGATGCAGAGGGCCGGCTGATCCTGGCCGACGCGCTCGCCTACTCGGTCGAGCTGGGTGCGGAGCGCATAGTCGACCTGGCGACGCTCACCGGAGCCGTGCTGGTCGCGCTCGGCTCGACCTACGCCGCGCTGGTGTCAAACGACGACGAGTGGGCCGGCGAGGTCTTCGCGGCGGCCGAGCGCACCGGCGAGCTCGCCTGGCGACTTCCCCTGCACGATGAGTACAAGCAGTTGAGCAAGGGCACCGCGGCCGACCTGACGAACGCGGCCGCCAAGCGCAAGGCCGGAACCATCTACGCCGCCTCGTTCCTCGAGGAGTTCGTCGACGGCCGCCCATGGGCGCACCTGGACATCGCCGGCACCGCCTGGGACGTGGGGCGCGAGTACGTCGGCAAGGGCCCGACGGGCTACGGAGTCAGGCTCCTGGTCGACCTGGTCCGGTCCCAGGGCTCGAGCTGAGCCCAGCGGGCTCCGGCCGCGCGTTCTCGGGCGTTTCCCCGGGGCGCCTCGGGGCGCGCACGTCCTCGACCATCCCGCCCAGGCGGACCTGCGGTGCGGATCCGTCGGCGCGGCTCACGCGGCGATCGTAGGATGCGGGCATCGCGGACGAAGGGGGCTACCGAGGCGGCCTGACGCCGGCGCTCCGCCTGACCCTGGTCGGGTTCGCCGGCCTCGCCCTGATCGCCGGGCTCCTGCTTTTCGCGGGTGCGGGCGACACCGCCGACTGGTTCTCGTGGACGATCGAGCCGCCGCTGTCGGCCGCGGCGCTCGGCGCCTTCTACTGGGCCGCGTTCGTGCTGCTGGCCACCGGCGCGCGTGCGCCGAACTGGGACGCTGCACGGCCGATCGTCCTGCCGGTGCTGGTGATCGCGGTGGTCCTGCTCGCGGTGACGCTGGTGCACCTGGACCGCTTCGACATGGACAGCCTGTTCGGGGTCTTCTGGCTGTGCGCCTACATCGCAGCTCCCCTGTCGCTCCTCTACGGGATCGCCGCCGAGCGCGGGTCGCACACGGGCGAGGCGCAGCGCTCGGGCCGGCGGCTTCCCGGCGGGCTGCGGGCGGTGATCGCCGGAGAGGCGGTCGTGATGCTGGCGGCCAGCGGGCTGATGCTGCTGGCCCCCGACACGGCCGCGGACCTGTGGCCGTGGGCGCTGACGCCGCTCGTCTCGCGGGCGCTCGGCGCCTTCACGCTCGGGGTCGCCCTGGTGGGGCTGATGGTAGTCCGCGAGGACCGCCTGGTCCTGTTCTCGGGAACCGCCGTGGCATACCTCGCGCTGGGGGCGCTGCAGCTGCTGGCCGTCGCGCTGCACGGCGCCGACTTGGGCGACGACGGCACAGCCAACTCGCTTTACGTCGCCTTCCTCGCCGCGATTCTCGCGACCGGGGCCTACGGAGCGATCGCCGCGAGGGCCTCGTCGCGGTCGTAGTACGCGTCCACCCGGGCCGCCAGCCCGTCGCGCATCTGCCAGACGTGCGCGTAGCGAGCGTCCACCTCGGCGCTCGAGCCGCGGCCCACCGCAGTCAGGTGGATGAAGACCGCGACTCTCTCCCCCTCCAGGACCGTCTCGACGATCTCCTGGTGAAAGCTCTCCCACTGCTCGAGGAAGTCCTCCAGAAACCGGCCGATCGCGTCACGGCCGGTCTGCACGTCCGGCTCGGGGAGGACGCCGGATTCGTGCCATTCCGCGTCCTCGTGAAGCGCCTCCATCGCGGCTGCGATGTCGCGGCGGTTGACCGCCTCGTACGAGGCGATCACGGTCTCGGCGTCCTTGCTCGCCACCTTCGAAACGCTACCCGCGGAGGCCGGGACACAACCCGCCGAGGGCTAGGCGCCGAGGATCATGCACGTGCTCGTGCCGTGCGCGAGGAGCTTCCCGGTCTCGGCGGCATACAGGCGGGCCTCGGAAGTGGCCTGACGACGGCCCCGGTGCAGGACTTCGGCCTCCACCCGGACGGTTCCCGTGTCCCGGGTTATCGGCCGCACCATCTTCACCTCGAGGCTGAGCGTCGTATAGGCCTCGCCCACCGCCAGAGTCGTGTGGACCGCGCTGCCCAGGGCGGAGTCGAGCAGCGTCGAGGCGTAGCCGCCGTGGACCACCCCGATCGGGTTGTAGTGCTCCTCGCCCGGGTTGCCCTCGAAGATCGCGTGCCCCTCGGAGGCCTCGACCGGGGTGAAGTTGAGGGTGACCGCGAGCGGAGGCGGCGGGACCCGACCGGAGATGAGCGCCTGGATGTAGTCGAGTCCGGCCATCTGGGCCCCCACGTCCGCGGAGGCCAGCGGGTCCTGCCATACCAACTCCCGGCGGCGCGTGATCCCGGGCGAGTGGTCGGCGTAGGCCTGCGCGGCTTCGACAGCGGTAACGGCCGTCTCGATGCCGGGAGGAATCGCCCCCGCGTCATCGGGCCGCTCGCGGCGGTCCACTACGGGAGCCGCGCCGTTCGCGCCGCTCACGAGCCGAACAGCAGGTCGGCGAGAATCTCTTCCTCGCTCAGCTCCACGGCCGGCGCTTCGATCTTCAGGTCGATGATCTTCATGGGACCAACCTAACATGGTCGGTTGCATCATGGAACCGACTGTGCAAAGATCACACTCATGCTCCGCCGTGACTACGAGGGCCAGCACTGCTCCGTGGCTTCCGCCCTGGAGACGATCGGCGAGCGCTGGACCATGCTCGTGATCCGCGAGGTCCTGCAGGGTCGGCGCAAGTTCGCCGAGATGCAGAGGGTTCTGGGCGTGGCGCGGAACGTGCTGGCCAACCGGCTTCAGCGCCTGACGGACGAGGGCATCCTGGAGCGGCGCATCTACAGCGAGCGCCCCGAGCGCTACGAGTACTTCCTGACCCAGAAGGGCCTGGATCTGTGGCCGGTCTTCGTGGCGCTGATGCACTGGGGGGACACCTACATGCCCCAGCCCGGCGGGCCCCCCGTCCGCCTGGTGCACAAGGACGGCTGCGGCGGCGCGATCGACGACCGCCGCATCTGCGAGCGCTGCGGCGAGCATGTGACCGTGCGCGACGTGACCGGCATCCTCGACCCCGAGGTCGAGCGAGGCATCGCCGAAAAGCTCTCGACCTAGAGCCTCGCCGCGGCGAGGGAGAGTGGTTGCCTGTGCTTGACTGGCGGCGCTCATGGACTTCGACCTGACGGACGAGCAGCGCCTGCTTCGCGACACGGTCCGCGACTTCGCGCGCAAGGAGGTCGCCCCCGTAGCCGAGGAGCTCGACCGGACCAAGGCCTTCCCCTATGAGCTGGTCTCGAAGATGGGCGAGCTGGGTCTGATGGGCATCCCCTTCCCAGCAGAGCATGGGGGCGGCGGCGCCGACACGCTCAGCTACGCGCTCGCCGTGGAGGAGCTGACGCGGATCGATTCCTCCGTGGCGATCACGATGGCGGCCCACACCTCCCTGGGCACGATGCCGATCCACCTGTGGGGGACCGACGAGCAGAAGGACGACTGGCTTCCCCAGCTCACGTCGGGAAGCCGGCTGGCGGCCTTCGGCCTGACCGAGCCAGAGGCGGGCTCGGATGCAGGCAACACCAAGACCATCGCCAGGCTCGAGGACGGCGAGTGGGTGATCAACGGCGCCAAGCAGTTCATCACCAACTCGGGCACCGACATCTCCGGCTGCGTCACGATCACCGCCGCCACCGGAGACGGCGATGGCCGCAAGGAGATCTCGAACCTGATCGTCCCCAACGGCACGCCCGGCTACGAGGCCGGTGAGCCCTACCGCAAGATGGGCTGGAACGCCTCGGACACGCGGCCCCTCACGTTCACCGACTGCCGGGTGCCCGAGTCGAGCCTGCTGGGCCGCCGCGGCGACGGCTTCAAGCAGTTCATGCAGATCCTGGACGGGGGGCGCATCGGGGTGGCCGCCATGGGCGTCGGCCTCGCGCAGGGTGCCCTGGACGAGGCGATCGCCTACGCCAAGGAGCGCCGCGCCTTCGGGCAGCCGATCTCCAAGTTCCAGGCGATCCAGGCCAAGATCGCCGACCTCTCAGCGCAGATCGAGGCGAGCCGGCTGCTCGTCTACCGCGCGGCCATCGAGAAGGACCGCGGCGACCCGTTCACGCTGACCGCAGCCCAGGCGAAGCTGATCACCGGCCGCCTGGCGGTGCGCGCCACCGAGGAGGCGGTCCAGATCCACGGCGGCTACGGCTACATCGAGGAATACCCGGTCTGCCGCTTCTACCGCGACGCAAAGATCCTGACGATCGGCGAGGGCACCGACGAGGTGCAGCAGATGGTGATCGCCCGCCAACTCGGTTGTTGAATCACGATTTCAGGGTTGCCAGGGCGCTGGGGTCGTAACCCCGTATCCCCGCAGGGCGAAGCCCGAGGAGATGCGGGCAGATGGCGAAGCCGTTAGTCGATCAAGGCGCCGGCGGAGACGTTCAGCGTCGCCGCCGTCATGCTCGCCGCGTAGTCCGAGGCGGCGAAAACCGCCGCCCTCCCGACCTGCTCCAGCGTGGCCGCGCGAGGCAGCAGCGCCTGCCCCTCGATCAGCTCGACGATGCTGTCCCGCCCGTCGAAGTCCGAGGGGAGCGTCTCGGGAATGCCACCGCTGGACAGCGTCACGAACCTGACCCCGTGCGGGCCTGCCTCGATGGAGAGCTGCCGCCTGATCGTCTCGATGGTGTCGAAGGCGACCTGGGTGCCGCCCAGGTAGTACTCGCGCTCCGGGCCGCTGCGGTCCCCCGGCCCGCCGAAGGCGAGGATCACGCCCTGCTTGCGCGGGATCATGTTGCGAGCCGCGGCGCGAGCGGTGATGAAGGTGGTGCGGGCGGCCGTGTCGACCGAGTCCATGAAGTCGTCGACCCGCATCTCCCAGAGCGGCGTGCCGTGCGTGCTCGGGTGGGAGATCAGGTTGAACGAGACATCGAGCGCCCCGGCCTCCGAGGCGACGCGATCGGCATGCTCATCGACCTGGGCCTCGTCCAGAGCGTCAACGACGGCCGTCTCGGCGTTCCCGCCGCCGGCGCGGATCTCCTCGGCAAGCGCCTCGAGCGTTTCGGTGGTGCGCCCGGTCAGGTGCACCGTCGCGCCCTCGCCGGCGAAGGCGCGCGAAACGGCGCCGCCGATCGAGCCGGCCGCTCCATAGACGATCGCGTTCTTGCCTGACAGCAGCATCGGGACTCCTCTCGGGGTTCACTGGATTGGACCGGTCCGGCGGCCCGAACTCATCGCTGACGCACGGCGGCTCCGTGCTCGGCCTGGCCGCCTCAGTCGTCGGCCCGCTCCAGCAGCTCGCTCGCCGCGCTGGCGGGATCCAGCTCCCTTCGCACGACCCGTTCGAGCAGGGTGGAAACCTCCGTGTCCTCGGAGATCGTGGCCTCTAGCCGGCGCCGCATCCGCGCCGCGGCCAGCTCCAGCACCTCGTTGCGAAGGTTGCGGGCGCGCCGCTCGTCCAGCGTCCCCTCGGCCTCGATGTGGGCACGATGCTCGGCGATCTTCTCGGCCAGCTCAGCCACCCCCTCGCCCTTGGCAGCCTCGGTCCGCAGGATCGGCACCCGCCAGGAGACGGCCGGGCCCAGCGACAGTACGCCACGGATCTCGCGGATCATCGTGTCGGTCATCGGATGGTCGGCCTTGTTGACGACGATGATGTCCGGGATCTCCATCACCCCGGCCTTGAGGGCCTGGATCGAGTCGCCCGAGCCGGGCATGAGGACGAGCACCACGGTGTCGCCGTGGTCGACGATGTCTATCTCGGCCTGGCCGACGCCGACCGTCTCAATCAAGACGTCGTCCTTGCCCGAGGCATCCATCAGCAGCGCCGCCTGCAGCGTCGCCTCCGAGAGCCCGCCGAGGGCCCCGCGCGAGGCCATCGAGCGGATGAACACGCCCGAATCGAGGAAGTGGTCAGAGAGCCGGATGCGGTCGCCCAGCAGCGCGCCGCGCGTGAATGGGCTCGACGGGTCGATCGAGAGCACGGCGACCTGGCGGTCCGCGGCCCGCATCTCCTTCGTCAGCGCGCCGATCAGGGTGCTCTTCCCCACTCCGGGGGGCCCCGTCAGACCGACGATCCGCGCGTGCCCGGTCTGCGGATAGACCTCGCGGACCAACTCCCACCCCGCAGGGTCGTCGCTTTCTATCAGCGTGATCGCGCGGGCGAGGGCACGTTTGTCGCCGGCCAGCAGGCGCTTCGCAAGGCTTTCGTCCGTCTTGGCGGCGTACCGTTCCGGGGTGGAGGATCCCGGGCGGCTCGCGAGTGCGAGCATATGATCCGCCGCCGTGATCCGGCTGCTGCGGTTCTGCGCCGCAAACGGGATGCTGAACGCGCGCTACGCGAGACTGCTGTGGCGGTACATGTGGCGCCGCCTCCTGACCCCCGCCGGGTGGCGCTGGGAAACCGATGGCCCGGTGTTCTTCGGCAAGGGCCTG
>JAJTCK010000063.1 GCA_021323175.1 Solirubrobacterales bacterium
GAAGTGGGAGTTCGCGAGCCGTGCCCAGGGACAGAAGGTGATCGTGGTCAACGCCGACGAGGGCGATCCCGGCTCCTACATCGACAAGCACCTGATGGAGCGCAGCCCCGACCTGCTGCTGGAGGGGACGGCCCTGGCGGGATTCGCGGTGGGGGCTTCCAAGGGGTTCATCTTCGTCCGCTCCGAGTACCCCCGCTCGGTTGCGGTGCTGGAGGAGGCGGTCGCCCGCGCCCGCGAGCAGGGGAACCTGGGAGCGGAGATCGGCGGCAGCGGCTTCGACTTCGAGATCGAGGTGTTCGAGGGCGCCGGCTCATACGTGGTCGGCGAGGAGACCGCGCTGCTCAACTCGCTGATGGGCCTGCGCGGCACCGTGACCGCCCGCCCGCCGTTCCCCGCCGAGCGCGGATGGCACGGCCGCCCGACCGTCGTCAACAACGTCGAAACGCTCTGCAACATCCCCTACATCGCCGCGAACGGCGCGGAGGCATACGAGGCCCTGAGCCCCGGGGCGACGCCGGGCACGAAACTGGTCTGTTTCAACGAGCGCTTCCGAACCCCCGGTGTCCACGAGGTCAGCTTCGGGACGCCGATGAACGTCATCTGCAACGAGCTTGCCGGGGGCCTCGTGGACGGCCACGAGATCAAGGCGCTGCAGATCGGCGGGCCGCTCGGAGGGATTCTCCCGGGCGCGCGGCTCGAGGTTCCCTTCGACTTCGACCAGCTGGCCGCCGAGGGCTGCATGGTCGGCCATGGCTCGATCTTGGCGTTCGATGAGCGCACCGACATGCGCGCGCTCGCCCGCCACCTGATGGAGTTCGGCGCGCACGAGAGCTGCGGCAAGTGCTTCCCCTGTCGGATCGGGCTCCAGCGTGGGCTGGAGATGGTCGAGCGCGAGGGACCGGTGGACAGGGCCAAGCTCGAGGACCTGCTGGAGACGCTCGAGCTGGGCTCTCTGTGCGCCCATGGAGGCGGCATGCCGGCGCCCATCCGCAGTCTGATCGCGCACTTCCCCGACGAGCTGGGTATCACCTAGGCATGGAGGTCTTCGTCGACGACAAGCCGGTCGAGATCAGCGAGGGCGCCACCGTCCTCGAGGCGGCGCGGATCGCGGACTCCTACGTCCCCACACTCTGCTTCGACGACCGCCTGGAGCAGTTCGGCGCCTGCCGGGTCTGCATGGTGGGGATCGAGGGCGGCCGCGCGCCGGTGGCGGCGTGCACCACCCCCTGCACCGAGGGAATGAGGATCCGGACGACCGACGAGACCGCCCGTCGCGTGGCCTCGAACACCGTGGAGCTGGTGCTCTCGGAGCTGCCGGCCGCACCCGCCGACCACACCGAGCTCGCCGCGGTCGCCCGCTTCTTCAAGCTGGGGGAGCCGCGCTGGCAGGGAGAGCAGCATCCGCCCGACGAGGACGGGCGCCATCCCTATCTGGTCCTCCAGCACGAGCTGTGCATCAGCTGTGGGCGCTGCGTCCGCGCGTGCGACGAGGTCCAGGGTGCGTTCGCGCTGACGGCGACCGGCCGCGGGTTCAGGGCGAACATCACCGCGGGCCTGGACTCGGGCTTCGAGGAATCCACCTGCGTGACGTGCGGGGCCTGCGCGGATACCTGCCCGACGGACGCGATCACGGAGCACCTGTTGCTTGACCTGGCGGCCTCTTCCGCTACAACTAATGGTGAGGTGGAGAGATGACCGATCGCTTCGAGCAGACCACGACGACGACCTGTGGCTACTGCGGGGTCGGGTGCCGGCTGGAGGCCCACCGCGCCGACGGCCATGTCGTCTCGATCAGCCCGGCGATGGACGGTCCCGCCAACAAGGGCCACACCTGCCTGAAGGGCCGCTTCGCCCACCAGTTCGCGCGCTCGCGCGACCGCCTGACGGCGCCGCTGGTCCGCGAGAGCGGCGGCTTCCGCCTGGCCTCGTGGGACGAGGCGGTGGCGAAGATCGCCGACAACCTGGGCCGGATCAAGTCCGAGCACGGGCCTGACGCGATCGCCGGACTCGCCTCCTCGCGCGCGACCAACGAGGACTGCTACGTGATGCAGCGCCTGATTCGCGCTGCGGTCGGGACGCACAACATCGACAACTGTTCCCGCGTCTGCCATTCGCCCACGTCCTTCGCGCTGCGCAAGTCCTTCGGTCTGTCGGGGGCGACCGGCTCGTTCGACGACATCGAGCAGGCGCAGGTCGCGCTGCTGATCGGCGTCAACCCGACCCAGGGGCATCCCGTCGTCGGCGCCCGCATCAAGCAGGCCGCGCTGCGGGGCCTGAAGCTGATCACCGCCGACCCGCGCCGGATCGAGCTGGCCGACTACGGCGAGCTTCACATGGGCAACCGCCCGGGCACCAACGCCGCCCTGATGCAGGGCTTGGCTCACGTCGTCATCCGCGACGAACTGGTCGACCGCGACTTCATCGACTCGCGCACCGAGGGCTACGAGGCCGTCGAGGAGCTCGCCGGCACCTACACCCCCGAGGCGGTCGAGGGCATCACCGGCGTCCCCGCCACCGACATCGAGGCCGCCGCGCACATGTACGCCGAGGCGGACCGCGCCTGCATCCTCTGGGGCCTGGGCGTCACCGAGCACCTCTACGGCTCCGAGGTCGTCCAGCTGATCTGCAACCTCGCGCTGATGACGGCGAATGTGGGGCGCCCCGGTGCGGCGCTGCTGCCGCTGCGCGGCCAGAACAACGTCCAGGGCTCCAGCGACATGGGCGCCCTGCCGGACACCTTCACCGACTACAGGCCGGTCACGGACGACGCGATCACCAGCGCCTTCGAGGAGCGCTGGGGCGTCGAGATGAAGCGCGAGCGCGGGATGAAGATCCCGGAGATGTTCGACGCGGCGGTCGCCGGCGACCTGAAGGCGATGTACATCTTCGGCGAGGACGTCGCCCAGACCGACCCCGACACGGCGCACGTCCAGAAGGCACTGGAGTCGCTCGACTTCCTGGTCTGCCAGGACATCTTCGAGACCGAGACTTCCAAGTACGCGGACGTGGTCCTGCCCGCCTCCTCGTTCCTCGAGAAGACCGGCACGTTCACCAACGCCGAACGCCGACTGCAGCTGGTCTCGGCCGCCGCGGAGCCCCCGGGCTCCGCCAAGACCGACTTCGAGATCCTGACCATGGTCTCTGCGGCCCTCGGTTACGAGATGGGTTACGAGACGCCGAGCGACGTGATGGACGAGATCGCCGAGATGACGCCTCGCTACGCGGGCCAGAGCCACGAGCGGATCGGCCGCGGTGGCCTCCAGTGGCCGGTCGCGGCCGACGGCACCGACTCTCCGATCCTCTACACGGATCACTTCGAGCTGCCGGGCGGCAAGGCCCGGTTCGCGGCCCTCCCCTACAAGGAGCCGGGCGACGCCGCGGACGACGACTTCCCGCTGATCCTGGTGACCGGCCGCCGCCTGGAGCACTACAACGCGGGAACCATGACCCGCCGCACGGGCAACCTGGAGCTGCTTCCGTTCGACACCCTCGAGGTCCACCCCGAGGACGCGGCTTCGCTGGGCATCTCCGATGGCGACACCGTCACGGTGCGGAGCCGGCGCGGCGAGATCGCGCTGCCCGTCAGGCTCACGGAGCGGATCGAGCGCGGCCATGTGTTTACGGCCTTCCATTTTCCGGAGGTCCGCACCAACCTGCTGGTCGGGTCCTCGGCCGACGTCAACACCTCGTGCCCCGAGTACAAGGTGATCGCCGTCTCGGTCGAGCCCGAGGCCTCCGCTGCCCCGCTCGCGCGCGAGCCGGAGCGCGAGCGCGAGCCCCTGATCGACGCTCTCTAGGGCGGCGGCGGCCCGGTTTCGGGGGCGGTGCGGTGAGCGGTCAGGCGGACGAGTCCCGGGGACCCAGCACCGAGACGATGCTGCAGGCCGTCGAGCGGGACGGCACGACCGACGAGGTCGCGGTCGAGCTGCCCCTGGAGATCCGGTTGAACGGCGAGCCGATCGCGGTCACGATGCGAACCCCTGGCGACGACTTCGCCCTGGCCGCGGGCTTCCTGTTCGGGGAGGGGATAGTCACCGGTCGGCCCCAGGTGGGGCTGACCGAGGACTTCGTGGCCAACGCGGTCGAGGTCACCGTGGCCGGCGCGAACCCGCCCGCCACCCGGCGCTTCTACACCAGCTCGTCGTGCGGGGTCTGCGGGAAGGGCGCGCTGGAGGAGGTGGCGGTCCACGCTGAGCCGATCGATTCGGAGCTGCGCATCGAGCGCGGACTGCTTGCCCGCTTGCCCGACCTGATGCGCCAGCCGGCCTTCGCGCGCAGCGGAGGCCTGCACGCGACGGGGCTCTTCACCGCCCAGGGCGAGTTGCGACTGGTTCGGGAGGACGTGGGACGCCACAACGCCATGGACAAGGTGATCGGCGAGGCGCTGTTGCAGGGATGGCTGCCGCTGAGCGACCGCGTCCTGTGCGTGAGCGGGCGCCTGGCATTCGAGCTGGTTCAAAAGGCCGCCGTGGCGGGCGCCCCCGTGCTGGTCGGCGTCGGCGCGCCGACCTCACTCGCCGTCGAGCTGGCCGCGGACCGAGACCTGACCCTCGCCGGGTTCGCGCGCGGCGAGACGGTCAACGTCTACACGCATCCCGAGCGGGTCCGCTGAGTACGGGCGGGGTAGCCTGCGGAGGGAATGGCCGCTGCGCACGGCAAGACGATCATCTTCTTCCCTGAGGGCGCCTACGGACCGACCAACAACTGCGTCGGCATCGGGGATGTGCTCCGGCGCGCAGGGCACCGGGTCGTCTTCGTGATCGAAGAGTCGTTCGCCGGCACGCTCGAGGCCAAAGGGTTCGAGGAGCGCTTGATGCGCCTCGCGCCGCCTCCGGAGCAGGAGGAGGAACCGGGCCAATTCTGGAAGGACTTCATCCGCGAGACCGCGCCCGTCTTTCGCAAGAGCACATTCGAGCAGCTCGGCGAGTTCATCGCGCCGACCTGGCAGGCGCTCATCGATGGAGCGCGGCACGTGGACGACCGCCTGACCGAGATCCTGGAGGATGTCCGGCCGGACGCTGTCGTCGAGGACAACGTATGCGCCTTTCCCGCGATTCCGGCCAGCGGAGTCCCCTGGGTCAGGATCGTGTCGTGCAATCCCCTGGAGCTCAAAGATCCCGGGCTGCCTCCCAGCTTCAGCGGCCTGCCCCTGGATGACCGCTCCGAATGGCAGGCGTTCCGCAGCGAGTACGCCAGGGTCACCGGCGACATGCAGGCCGAGTTCAGCGAGTTCTGCGTCGAGCGCGGAGCGCCCCCGCTGCCCGAGGGCGAGATGATCCACCGCTCGGAGTGGCTCAATGTCTACCTCTATCCCGAGGAGCTGGACTACCCTCGATCGCGGCCCCTGGACGGCCATTGGCACAGGGTCGGCTCGAGCGTCCGCGAAACAGACGATCCCTGGACGCCCCCGGTTGGGATCGCCGAGGGAGAGGGAGCGCTCATCTACGTGTCCCTGGGCTCCCTGGGCTCGGGCGACCTGCCCCTCATGGAGCGCCTCGTCGACTCCCTGGGTCGCACGCCGCACCGCTACGTGGTCTCGATGGGTCCCCAGCACGAGTCCTTCGAGCTGGCAAGCAACATGGCAGGAGCGGAGTTCCTGCCGCAGGTCTCCGTGCTCCAGCACGTGGACCTCGTGATAACCCACGCAGGGAACAACACCACCACCGAGTGCCTGCACTTCGGCAAGCCGATGATCGCCCTGCCGCTCTTCTGGGATCAGCATGACAACGCCCAGCGGCTGCAGGAGACTGGGTTCGGCCGCCGCCTCTCGACCTACGGCTTCGGCGACGAGCAGATGTCGGCCGCGATCGATGGGCTGCTTGACGACGAAAAGCTCGCCGCCAGGCTGTCAGCGGCTTCCGGTCGCCTGCGGGCCGACTCCGGCAATGAGCAAGCCGCGGAACTGATCGAAAGGCTCGCGGTGAGCGCCGAGCCGCTCGTCGCGGGGTGAGCGGCCGCCGGACGGCCGAGGGATAAAAGGGCACTATCTCTACTAACATTGTGTGAAATGACTAGACCGATACGTTCATACCTTGTTTGCGCGACGCAGCGCAGCGGCAGCACACTCGTCTGCCAGGCCCTGAAGGCGACCGGGGTCGCAGGTCGCCCTGAGGAGTACTTCGAGGCGCTCCAGCACACCGGCCGGGCCCGCCGGCCCGAGGAGTACTTCAACGGGGTGGAGGACTCCTCGATCCTCAGCCACCTGGGCGTCAGGGGGGCGGGGAGGACGCGCGGCCGCGCTCGCCGCAGTGGAGCCGAACCGCCTATGACCGCTACGTGGACTGGGCGATGGAGCAGGGCACGACGCCCAATGGGGTGTTCGGCGCGAAGCTCATGTGGAACTACTTAGAGGACTTCGTCAGCCTGGTCCGCAACGTCCCCGAGTACCGCGACCTGCCGCTGGCGGACCTGCTGCCGGCCGTTTTCCCGGAGCTCACCTTCGTGCGGGGTGATTCGCGCCAACAAGGTGCGCCAGGCGGTCTCGCTCTGGAAGGCGGTCCAGACGGCCTCCTGGCGCCAGAACGCAGAGCAGGCCGCTCCGAACGACCCGATCCCGGAGGACACCGACACCCCTCCGTACAAGAGCTACCTCGAACAGAACCGCCCCGCCCTGCGCTTCCACTTCGGGGCCATCTCCCACCTGCTCGGCATGATCCTCGCCAACGAGGCGCGCTGGGACGCGTTCTTCGAGCACACGCGGATCCGCCCGGTGCTGGTCCTCTACGAGAACTTCGCAGCGGACTACGAGAACAGCACGCTCAGCGTCCTGCGCCAGCTTGGCCTGGAGCTGCCTGCCGAGGCTAAGCTCGAACCACGCATGAAGAGCCAGAGCGACGGAATCAACGACGATTGGGCGCGCCGCTACAGCGAGCTGCGCCTGGGCACCGAGCTCGACCTCGCGCCGGCGGTTCCGGAACCGGTTTGACCCCGCCCAATATCCTCTACATCCACTCCCACGACACGGGGCGCTGCGTCCAGCCCTACGGCTACCAGCTTCCGACGCCCAACATGCAGCTTTTGGCGGACCAGGGAGTGCTCTTCCGCGAGGCGTTCTGTGGGGCCCCGACGTGTTCGGGCAGCCGCGCGTCGCTCCTGACCGGCCAGTACTGCCACAACAACGGCATGCTCGGATTGGCCCACCGCGGCTGGGCCCTCAACGATTACGGACAGCACCTGGTCCATCCGCTTCGCGAGGGCGCCGGCTACCGCTCGGTGCTGATCGGCGAGCAGCACATCTCCAAGGACCCCGCCGTGATCGGCTACGACGAGGTGATCGAGGTGGACTCCCACCACGCCGACGAGGTGGCGCCGATCGCGATCGAGGCGCTCCGCACCACCCCCGAGCCCTTCTTCATGTCGGTCGGCTTCTTCGAGACCCACCGCGACTTCGCAGTCCCGACCTCGGTGCGCGACACCCTCTACTCGTTGCCGCCGCCCAACCTGCCCGACACCGAGCGTACCCGCGCGGACATGGCCGCGTTCAAGGCGAGTGTCCGCTCGCTGGATCAGGGGATCGGGGCGGTGCTGAACGGGCTGCACCACTTCGACCTGACCGAGCGCACTCTGGTCATCTGCACCACCGATCACGGCCTCGCGTTCCCGAACGCGAAGGCGACGCTGTTCGACCGCGGAATCGGAGTGATGCTCCTGATGCGCGGCCCCGACGGATTCACCGGCGGCAAGGTCGTGGACTCGCTGGTGAGCCAGCTCGACATCTACCCGACCCTGCTGGACATCGCCGGGATCGACCACCCGCCGTTCCTGCAGGGAACCTCGCTGATGCCGTTGGTCCACGGGGAGACCGAGAAAGTGAACGACGAGATCTTCGCGGAGGTCACCTATCACGCCGCCTACGAGCCCCAGCGCTGCGCCAGGACCGAGCGCTGGAAGTACATCCGGCGCTTCGGCGACTACCCCTACACCGTGCTGTCCAACTGCGACGACAGCGCCTCGAAGGAGCTGCTGGTAGAGGCGGGCTGGGGCGAGCAGGTCGTGCCGAAGGAGCAGCTGTATGACCTGCTCCTCGATCCGGCCGAGGCCCGGAACCTCGCCGACGATCCAGACCACGCGGACGTGCTAACAGCGATGAGCGGGCGGCTCGACGACTGGATGGAGCGCACCGAGGATCCGCTGCTGGATGGGCAGGTCGCCGCGCCGCCGGGGGCCGAGTACAACCTCCCAGAGCAGGGCTCCTCCCGCGAGCCGCGGACCTTCGAGCCCGAGACGACGCCGAAGTAGCGACGCCGCTCCGCCGGCGCGGCGCTAGGGCGGGTCCCATGGCCGCTCCATCCAAGTCAGACAGCGCCAGGAGTCGGTCGCGTAGCCGCCCGGATCCGGGCCCTCGTGCTCGAACGTGCAGAGACCGCAGTTGTGGCTGCGCAGCTGCCAAAGCCGCTGCGCCAGGCCAGGTCCGAACGCCTGGCCCAGCACCGACCACATCAGGAAGAAGCGCAGGAAGATCCCGTGGCTGACCGCGAGCACGTTGTCGTCGGGCTCGGCCACCAGCCGTGCCTGGACCGATCGGACCCGGCCCAGCACGTCGTTGAAGGACTCGCCGCCGCGGTAGGAGTGGTCGGGGTCATCCGCGTGCTCGGACATCCACACCGACCAGCGCCGCAGCCGCTGCTCCTCGGGAGACAGTCCTCCGTAGCCGTCGGACTCCCTCAGTTCGTGCAGTTCGTGCAGCTCGACTATCTCCAGGTCCAGCGTCTCCGCGATCGCCTCCGCGGTCTCGCGCGCGCGTCGTAGCGGGCTGGTCAGGATGCGCGTGGCGCCGATCGGCTCCAGATGCCGGCCGGCCTCGCGCGCCTGCTCCCATCCCAACTCGGTCAGCCGGTCTCCCTGTGCGTCCGGCAGGGCCATCGCCCCAGGCGCGGCGTTCGACGCCGACTCCCCGTGCCGGATGAAATGGACTCGCATCAGTCCCGGATGGGCAGCGAGCTCTTCAATTCCTCGAGCTTGCGGTACAGGGCCTCGTCTCGTGGCCGCAGCCTCACCCCCGAATCGTCTACGGCTCGCCGATGGCCGTCCACGACCTCCGCCAAGAGCCTGAAGCGGCTCAGGTTTCCGTGTCGAGCCGCCGGCGAGTGCAGCGCCACCCTGGGGTGCGGCCGGTCGCTCACAGCTCGCCGCAGATCAGCCGCAGGCGTCGGTAGAGCTCGGCATCGTGCGGCTCGATCCCGGTCGGGTCAAGCCTCGCCTCGGCCTCGTGCTCCCGGATCGCCGCGGCGAGTGCGTAGAACCTGCGCTTCCCGAGTCGCTCCTGCACGATCTCGCCGAGGAACTCCCGTTGGTCACCCGCTTCGAAGCGGCGTCGTGGCTCCGCGGCGGGGCGTGGCCTCGGCCGGATGGGGTCGTTCGTACGTCTCATAGGGAGCTCCGCTAGTCGGTCCGAATTGAGGATGCTCTTGACCAAAATGATCAAGAAGGGACCAGCCTAGCAACGTCTCGACGCGACTCGAGCACCGTAGGTGGACCCCGTGGGAGAAGCTCGGCGAGCGGTCCAGATCTCCCCCGCCGTGAGCCGGGAGTGTCCCACGGCATTGGGGTGAAATAGGCTGGCCGCGTGGTGGCCGCAGGGAACCGGACCAGCGAGATGCTGGGATGACCGGCGCCGCGCGCCAGATCCGTGAGTCGATGCGCGCACTCGGGGCGGTCTTCGCCAACCGGGACCTCGCGCGGCTGATCTTCGGATGGGGCGGGATGACATTCGCCACCTGGGCCTACTCGCTCGCGCTGGCGGTCTACGCGTTCGAACAGGGCGGGGCGACGGCGGTCGGGGTCGCGGGCCTGGTGCGCCTGCTGCCGGGGGCGCTCGCCTCCCCCTTCGCCGGGATGCTTGCCGACCGGCATTCGCGCAAGGTGGTCCTTGTCCTGAGCGCACTCCTTGCGGCACTGGCCATAGGCCTCTCCGCGGTGGCCGTGATCGCCGATGCCCCTTCCTGGGCGGTATACGGGCTGGCGGGCCTGTTCACGGTGGCCTCGACTCCCTACGTGCCGGCCGAGGGAGCCCTGCTGCCTCAAGTTGCCCGGAGTCCGCTGGAGCTCTCCGCGGCGAATGTGGTGCGCAGCCAGTTGGACAACGGCGGGTTTCTCGCGGCGGCGATCGTGGCGGGAATCCTGCTCGCCGCCGCCACGCCGCAGGCGGTGTTCGTCGCCGCGGCGGCCGCCGGGATCCTGACGGCCTTCGTTCTCGCAACCCTTCGCCGTGACGAGCGGACGGTCTACGAGGAGGACGCCTCCGGGGTGATCCACCAGGTCGGCATCGGCTTCAGGGCGCTGATCGCCGATCCGCAGCTCCGGCTGGTGGGCACCGTTCTGACCGCGCTCCTATTCATCGAGGGCATGTTGGACGTGATGATCGTCGTGGTCGCGCTGGACCTGCTCGACTTGGGCCAGGGGAGCGTCGGCTGGCTGAACGCATCGTGGGGGATCGGGGCTCTGGTCGCCGGTACCGCTCTTGCGGTCCTGCTCGACCGCGGCAACCTCGCGGCCGGCCTCGTGGTCGGATGTCTGGTGATGGGCGCGGCCATCATCCTGCCCGGCGCCTGGCCCGCGGTGGGGGTCGCGTTCGCTGCTTTCTTCATGGTCGGCTTCGGCTACACGTTCGTCGAGGTCGCCGCCCGCACGCTGCTCCAGCGCCTCGGGTCGGACGAGACCCTCGCTCGCGTGATCGGCTTCCTCGAGACCAGCCGCCTGCTCGCGATGGCGGCGGGGTACATCGCGGCGCCGGCGGCGGTCGCCCTGTTCGGGGTGCGCGG
>JAJTCK010000153.1 GCA_021323175.1 Solirubrobacterales bacterium
GGGTCGTGGCGGCGATCAACCCAGCCTACGCACTCGACGCCTCGCCCTTCAGCGACGCGTTTCTCGTGATGGGGCTGGCCTTGCTCGCCACGCTCGTGGCGGCCCTCCCGAAGTTCCCCCACTCGACGAAGCGCGCGCTGTAACCCGAAGGAGACCACGCTCCAGCTGGCCCCGGTGCTCGTTGCGGGCGGGATCTGTTTCCCATTTCCACCTTTCGGGCACCAACGAGTCGTCTTGCTCGGGCCCTCCGGTTGCGCGATGGTACCCCAAGCTTGCTCCGCATCACCGTCCTTGTAGTGGCATGCAGCCACACATGAGCGGGTCAATAACCGCGCAAACCGCTGTAAATTCTACGAGAACCCGACAAACCCGACACCGCAGGAAGAAAACCGCTCAGATAAAGGGATCACCGGCTTCTACTTGATGTCGGGTTTTTCGCCTTGAACCCGACACCGACCCGCGAACCCGACACCGCGTCCGATCGGGTGTCGGTTTTATGAGCCGTGTGTCGGGTTCCCCGTCCCGAACCCGACATCGGGAATCGACTTAGTAATGCGGGAAACGAGGGCGAGTGTCGGGTTTGTCGGGTTTCGGAAGAGGGAAGTAGCCGACGACCAAACGGCGAGCGCGTGCGCCGCTTATCCGAGCCGTGTGATACTCGCCCGTCCCTGACCAAAAAGCGACCCGCAACCAGAAAGGCGACGGCAAGACCCTTTTCGACCGAGGCCCCTGCCGGGCGGCAAGCGGCGGGATAAGCGCGATCGCGCTTCCGGCGCGGGCGTCACCGATTCCAAGAAGGGGTTCGCCTCTCGCTCCCGAATGCCGCCCAAGGGTAAGGTGGGTCTGCCCCCAAAGGGTCCACCGAGCCCCAGAGCAGGCCGAGAGACGTCCGATTAAGGGCGAGCAGCTTGCCCGGTGACCGAAGCCGGAGCCCTCCCGTACAGCAGCCCCCCTGCCCTTGGGCCTCGGCCGCAAGCTCGGCGTGCTCCTTCTCGTACCTTCTCTTCAAACCGTGAAAGCGGTAAGCATCGCCCTGGCTGTGAACGCCCCGGGTCATCAGCCGGTGCATCGTCGACAGGTCGGCGGCATAGCCCGACGGGCGCTCCTTCGAGGCGTCGGCCAGCTGCCTGTCCAGGACCTTCGAACCGGAACCCCTCGTCGGCGGCAACGGCCCGCCGCCCCGACGCCGCTCCACGTCCTCTTCGGCCCGCTCCTGGAGGAGGCTCTCGTAGAGCATCCTCCTCATCGAATGACGGCCACGGTGAAGATGGGTCTACCGTTCGCCCAAGCACACTCAATCAGAAAACCTGCGCGAAATGCCGTCATGGTCGTCACGACCGTCACGTCAGCAAAAAATCCGCTTACCTAAGGCGTTTTTTCGATGACGATGAGATGCCGGTGAGGTGACGGTCACCATGGAGGTGATCGTCAGACGGATCCTCCGAACGTGCTCGGCGAGCTGGCGGTCGGCTCCGGCCAGGTCCTCCGCGGCGGCGCTCAGCCTACGGTACGCCGCGTCGATCTCCTCGACGAGCGCGTCGTAGTTGGTCATCGGCGCCTCCTCTCCTCGACTCCGGTGTCCTTTCCGCCAGCCCACCCCCCTCGGGCCTGATCCGCGCCCCGGCCAGGCAACGCCACGGTCGTACCGACGAACAGCGAGGGACGGCGGGGCTGACGACAGAAGGCGTGGAACCGCCTAACACAAGTTCCTTCGCCGTTACCCCGGCGTCACGATCCGGTCCGCGAGGGCACGAGTTGCCGATACGTCGATGCCGTGCTCGCTGCCGCCACGGAGGATGGGGCCCACGATGGCGTCCAGCTCCGGAACGCGCCCCGCCGCCACGTCCTTCTGCATCGAGCTTCGAAAGGCGTCGGGCGCCCCTTCGAGCGCCGCGAGGATCGGCTCTCGTACGGCGACGCCGAGCCGCTCCAGGTAACCGGCGAGGTCCAGTCGGTCGACGTGCCGCG
Source organism: Solirubrobacterales bacterium (assembly GCA_021323175.1). Classification (GTDB taxonomy): domain Bacteria; phylum Actinomycetota; class Thermoleophilia; order Solirubrobacterales; family 70-9; genus VGBV01. Next base: position 1,969 of record JAJTCK010000153.1, read on the forward strand.
GGTCGGCGCTCATGGACCGAGTAAACTCCCGGTCACCGGCTGAGCTTGGCCTCCTCGTCGAGCCGAGCCAGCTTGTGCGGGTTGCGGATCGCGTAGATCCGGGTGATCCGGCCGTCCTCGATCACCAGGCTCGCCACCGTGTTCAGCTCGCCGTCGAGGTCGAACCGCGCCGCCGGCCCGCCGTTGAGCCACATCGGCATCACCTCGAAGTCGCCGGCCAGCTTGACCAAGCCGCCCAGGAGTGCCCCCACCCGGTCGGCACCCTCGATCGGGCGGCGAGCCGCGGCGACCACGCCGCCACCATCCGACACCACGACAACATCGGGCGCGAGCACGTCCAGCAGCCCCTGCAGGTCGCCACCGCGGACCGCGGCCAGGAACCGCTCCACGACGGCCTCCTGCTCGGCCCGGCTCACCTGCACTCGCGGCCGCCGCGCGGCCACGTGCTCTCGGGCGCGGTGGGCGATCTGCCGCACCGCCGCTGGCGTCTTGCCGACCGCCTCCGCGATCTCGTCGTACGGCGTCTCGAACACCTCGCGCAGCACGAACACCGCCCGCTCGGTGGGCGCGAGGGTCTCCAGCACGGTCAGCATCGCGAACGAGACGCTCTCGGCGAGCTCGACGTCCTCGGCCACGTCGGGGCTGGTGGACAGCGGCTCGGGCAGCCACTCCCCGACGTACTCCTCGCGCCGCCGCGCCAGCGTGCGCAGCCGGTTGAGCGCCTGCCGGGTGACGATCCGCACCAGGTAGGCCCGCGGGTCGCGCACCTCGGCGCGGTCGACGACGCCGGCCCACCGCAGCCAGGCCTCCTGGACCACGTCCTCGGCGTCGGCGGCCGAGCCGAGCATCTCGTAGGCGACGGTGAACAGCAGGCTGCGGTGGGCGACGAACGGGTCGTCGGTCATGCCTGCGACGCTACGGCGAGC
>JAJTCK010000064.1 GCA_021323175.1 Solirubrobacterales bacterium
CCTGGGGTTGAAGGTCGTCAAGGGGGCGAGCCTGGGCAAGGAGGTCGACTGGGAGGACGAGGGCGAGCAGGGGGACCCCGCGCAGGCGTCCAGCGTCTAGGTCGGGCCTCGTCCCTGTCCCGTCCAACCTGTAGCCGGGTGCGCCGGCAGCTAAAATCCGACCCGGAGAGTAGGAATACGTGATCGAAGACACAAGCACGCGCATCGACGTCTGTCCCGCCGCTGAGCTCACGGCCGGCGAGACGCGCCTGTTCGAGGCCCCCGACGGGGCCAAGATCGGGGTCTTCAACTGCGACGGCTCCCTGTACGCGATCGAGGACCGCTGCTCCCACGATGACGGCCCGCTGGCCGAGGGCGAGTTCGACGCCTCGACCTGCACGGTCGAGTGCCCGCGCCACGGCTCGCTGTTCGACCTGACCAGCGGCCGACCCAAGACCCTGCCGGCGTACCAGCCCGTGCAGACCTACCCCGTTACGATCGAAGACGACATCGTCAAGCTGGAGGTCCCGTGAACAAGCCGCCTACCGACGCCGCAACACTCCCCGCCTCCGCCAAGGAGTTCACGGACGAGGAGCGCTCCCTCGAAGGCATCAACGCCGACTACAAGGAGAAGTTCGGCTTCCATGATTCCGAGGAGGGGTACGCCTACAAGGCGCCCAAGGGGCTCAATCGCGAGGTCGTCGAGAGCATCTCGGAGTACAAGCAGGAGCCCGACTGGATGCGCGAGTTCCGCCTGAAGGCACTCGAGCACTTCGAATCTCGCCCGACCCCCCAGTGGGGCGGCGACCTCGACCAGATCGACTGGAACAATATCCACTACTTCGTCCGCGCCTCCGAGAAGAACAGCCGCGACTGGAGCGAGGTCCCCGACGACATCAAGAACACCTTCGACCGGCTCGGGATCCCCGAGGCCGAGCGCAAGTTCCTGTCCGGCGTCGGCGCCCAATACGAGTCGGAGGTCGTCTACCACCAGGTGAACGAGAAGCTCGAGGAGCAGGGCGTGATCTTCACCGACATGGACACGGCACTGCGGGAGCACGAGGACCTTGTGCGGGAGTACTGGGCCACGATCATCCCGCCCAACGACAACAAGCTCGCTGCCCTCAACTCCGCGGTCTGGTCCGGCGGCTCCTTCGTCTACGTGCCCGCCGGGGTCAAGGTCGAGATGCCCCTGCAGGCCTACTTCCGGATCAACACCGAGAACATGGGGCAGTTCGAGCGAACACTGATCATCGCCGAGGAGGGCTCGGACGTTCACTACATCGAGGGCTGCACGGCTCCGGTCTACTCGAGCGACTCGCTGCACTCCGCCGTGGTGGAGATCGTCGCCAAGCCGAGCGCCCGGGTCCGGTACACGACCGTCCAGAACTGGTCCCAGAACGTCTTCAACCTGGTCACCAAGCGCGCCGTCGCCCACCAGGACGCGACGATGGAATGGGTCGACTGCAACCTCGGCTCGAAGCTGACCATGAAGTATCCGAGCATCTACCTGCTCGGCGAGCGCGCCCATGGCGAGATCCTCTCGATCGCCTTCGCCGGCGAGGGCCAGCACCAGGACGCCGGCGGCAAGATCATCCACGCCGCGCCCCGCACCACGTCCTCGATCTTCTCCAAGTCGATCTCCAAAGACCAGGGGCGCACCAGCTACCGCGGGCTGCTCGAGGTTGCCAAAGGCGCGGTCGAGTCCCGCTCGAAGGTCGTCTGCGACGCCCTGCTGCTCGACGAGGACTCCCGGTCGGACACCTACCCCACCATCCGGATCGGCGAGGACGACGTCGACGTCGGCCACGAGGCCACGGTCTCGAAGATCGGTGACGAGCAGGTCTTCTATCTCCAGGCCCACGGGCTGGACGAGGAGGAGGCCAACAAGATGATCGTCAACGGGTTCATCGAGCCGATCACCAAGGAGCTCCCGATGGAGTACGCGGTCGAGATGAACCGCCTGATCGAGCTTCAGATGGAGGGATCTATTGGCTAGCACCGCTTCCGCGCCCCAGCGGCGGACGCGAAGCGGAGCAGCTGGAGCGATGGAACCGGAATGGCTCGTCGCACGGCGCAAGGCGGGCGCCTCGCAGGCGGCTGACCTGGGCCTTCCGACCACGAAGACCCCCGGGTGGCAGTTCACCGACCTCGCCGAGCTCGTCGAGGAGGACTTCAGCCTGCCGAACGGCGGAGACCCCGCGGCGCGCGAGCGCGCGGACGCGGTTCTAAACCCGCCTGAGGACGCCCCCCGGATCGTGCAGGTGGACGGCACGCCGCTCGAGTCGGGCACCCTGCCCGGGGCCGAGGGAGCTGAGCGGCCGACCGAGCCCCTTGTCAGCACCCTTGCGGACGCCGCCGAGCGGTACCCCGAGCTCGTCGCCGAGAAGCTCGGCTCGGTGGCCGCGCCAGACGATCCGTTCGTGGCACGCAACGACGCTGCCTGGCGGGGAGGTGCGTTCGTCTACGTTCCCGCGGGCCAGCGCCTGGAGCATCCGGCCCAGATTGCGGCGGTCCACGACGCGGACCGCGCCGCGATCGGCTTCCGCACGCTGATCGTCCTCGAGGAGGGCGCCGAGGCCGAGGTCTGGGAGCAGTGGCTCGCCACCGACCACGAGCGCTCGGGGCTCTTCAACACGGTCACAGAGGTCTTCGTCGGCGCCGCCGCGACGCTGCACTACGTGACCGCACAGGGGCTGGGCGAGCGCAGCTGGGTGTTCGCGACACAGCGCGCCGAGGTCGAGCGGGATGCGACCCTCGACTGGGTCGCGCTCGGATTCGGCTCGGCACGCGGCAAGGTCAGGATGGAGACCCGCTTGGCGGGCCAGGGCTCCACTGCACGCGTGACGGGCGCGTACGCCGGGAACGGCACACAGCATCTGGACTTCGACACAACGCAGGAGCACGCGGCCCACTCAACCGTCTCGGACCTCGCCTTCCGCGGGATCCTGAACGATCAGGCGACCGCCGTCTGGCGGGGGATGATCAAGGTCGATCCCGGCGCCCAGCAGACCGACGCTTTCCAGGAGTCCAGAAACCTCCTGCTTTCGAAGTCGGCGCACGCCGACGCCATCCCCGGCCTGGAGATCGAGGCCGATGACGTGCGCTGCACCCACGCCGCGGCAATCGCCCAGATCGATGCCGAGCAGCTGCACTACCTGCGCGCCCACGGCCTGCCCGAAGCGGACGCCAAGCGCCTGGTGATCGAGGGGTTCCTGGAGGCCCTCGTCGAGCGCCTGGGCGAGGGCCCGGTCAAGGCCGCCGTGTCGGTCGCGCTGGAGCGGCGCCTCGGCGAGATCCTCGGCGAGCGCCACACCTAGATCAACCGACTCTGCGTTAAACGAGAATCAGTCTCACTAGGCGGCTATGCTCGGCCGGTGGCCGCATCAGCGACACGCCGGCGCGACTGGGCGAAGGGAGCTAACCACGCGCTGCGCGAAGCCGGGCATCGGGCCGGCGGTGCCCGTGAGGCGGTCGTCGAGCTGCTCTCCAAGCAGTCCTGCTGTCTGTCCGCCCAGGAGCTCTGTGACCGCCTGGGCGAGCAGGGCTCCAACGTCGGGCTGGCCAGCGTGTACCGGGCGCTCGACCTGCTTCACGGGATGGGCCTGGTCCAGCGCGTGGACCTGGGCGACGGCAACCTGCGCTTCGAGCCGATCCAGCCGGGCGGCGAGCACCACCATCACGCCGTCTGCGACAGCTGCGGACGCGTCACTGCATTCGAGGACGAGCGGCTCGAGAGTGCGCTCGAGCGACTCGCCGGGCGCCTGCGGCACTCGATCAACGCCCATGAGGTCGTGATCCACGGGTCCTGCGGCCGCTGCAGCAGCTCGTCCGGCGCGGGCGCGTGACCTCCCCGCCGGCTCTGCGGGCGCGTGGACTCAGCGTGCGGCTTGGTGGACGACCGGCCCTCGACGACGTGAGCTTCGAGGTCCCCGCGGGAGCCTCGGTGGCCCTGCTCGGCCCGAACGGCGCCGGCAAGACGACTCTGTTCAGGTCGGCGGTCGGGCTGGTGCGCCCGGATTTCGGCTCGATCGAGCTGGGGGCGGGCGCCGTCGCGTTCGTTCCTCAGCGCCTCGACATCGAGCCGTCGTTCCCCGCAACGGTCAGGGACGTGGTCAGAATGGGCCGCTACGGCGCGCTCGGGTGGCTGCGCCCCTTCGGCGACCGCGATCGTGAGCTGGTCGACCGGGCGATCGAGTCGCTGGGCATTCGTGCCCTGGCGGACCGGCGCTTCGGCGACCTCTCCGGAGGGGAGCGCCAGCGCGCCCTGCTGGCCCAGGCCACCGCCCAGGACGCCCGGCTGCTGCTGCTCGACGAGCCCTTCACCGGGCTTGACGCTCCCACCCACGGGGCCCTTCGCGCGACGCTCGGCGCATGGCGGTCGCAGGGCCGCACGGTGATCGTCGCGACGCACGACCTCCAGAGCGCCAGCCGCGACTATGACCTCGTCATCTGCCTGAACCGGCGCCTAGTCGCGGTTGGCCCGCCGGCCGAGACATGCACCGAGGAAGTCCTGGCCGAGACCTTCGCCGGACGGGTGGTCCGGGTCGGAGAGCTGCTCATCGACACTGCCCATCACCATCACGGCGCCGGCTAGATGCTCGAGTGGCTCACGGACCCCTTCAGCGCCGAGTTCGTGCGGACCGGCGCACTCGCGGCCGCGATAGTCGGGGTCCTCTGCGGGGTGGTCGGGTGCTACGTCGTGATGCGGGGGATGGCTCTGGTCGCCGACAGCCTTGCGCACGGCGTGCTGCCCGGCGTCGCGATCGCCTTCGCGCTGACGGCCGGGACCTCCGGCGCCGAGCCCGACGAATGGGCAATCTGGGCGGGAGCGCTCATCGCCGGCCTGCTGACAGCGGGGGCCACGAGCCTGATCATTCAGCGGAGCCGGGTCCGCGAGGAGACCGCCGCCGGAGTGGTTTTCGTGTTCATGCTCGCGCTCGGGGTCGCCATCGCCTCACGGGTGGAGGGCTACTCGGTCGACCTCACGGCGTTCCTGTTCGGGGACGTCCTCGGCGTCACCGACGGCGAGGTCGCACTGAGCGCCGCGCTGACGGCGGCCGTGCTCGCGCTCGTCGCCCTGTTCTACCGGCCGTTCCTGATGACCTCCTTCGATCCGCAGCGGGCCGCCGCCCTGGGGATGCCGGTCGATCGCCTTCATCTCGTGATGCTGGTCATCGTCACCCTGGCCGTCGTGATCGGGTTCCGGGTGGTCGGCGCTCTGCTCGTGCTGGGGCTCCTGATCGCGCCGCCTGCGACCGCCGCCCTGGTGACGAGGAGGCTGCCATCGATGATGGCCGTGTCCGCGGGGATCGCCGCCCTGGCGGCGCCCGTCGGGCTGCTTCTCTCCTGGCACCTGGATATCGCCGCGGGGGCATCGATCGTGCTGGCCGCCGTGAGCGCGTTCGTGGTTGCGCTGTTCGCGCGGGCGACCCCGCGGTAGGGGGCCTACGTGGGAGCAGAGCCGGCGGACGAGGTTCGGGCTAGGGGCCGCGTTGCTCGCGCTCCTCGCGGCGCTGGGAGAGGAAGGCGTTGAGCGTGGCCGCGAGGACGATCAGGACGGGGATCGCGTACAGCATCCACAGGGCCCAATGTCCGGCGTGAGCGAGCAGGGGTTCCATCCCAGCGAGTATGGCGAAAGCGGGCGAGCCCCGGACCCGGTTCATGCGCGGTGGCCCCGGACGATCTGAGCTCGCCCCTTATCTGATAATGATTCTCATTCCATGCAGCGGAAACGTACTTGCGTGCAGCTCGCCGCCACACTCCTGATCCTCGTACCCGCGCTCGCGGCGTGCGGATCCGACGACGAGTCGTCGCCAGACCCAAAGGTCAGCGCCACTACCGGCATCGCCGCCGACGTCACCCGGCAGATCGCGGGCGAGGACGCGACGGTCGATCAGGTGATCCCCGACTCCGCGACCCCTCACGACTTCTCATTGTCGGCCGAGGACCGCGCCGATCTCGAGGACTCGGTCCTGGTCGTCAGTAACGGAGCCGAGCTCGAGACCGGAATTCCCTTCGACGAGCTCGACGCGCCCCAGTTCGCGTTCGCGGACCACGCCGGGGAGCTGCTCGCGTTCGGCGAGTCGGGCGAGGCGCATTCCGGAGCCGAGGAGCACGCCGAGGGCGATGAGGACGCCGATCACGGCGGCGACGATCCGCACCTCTGGATGGATCCCACCCGTCTCGCGGCGGCCGTGCCCGCCCTCGGAGACGAGCTCGCCGGAGCCGATCCCGATCACGCCGGGGCCTACCGGCGGCGGGCCCGGGAGTACGCCGACGAGCTGGAGGACTTGGATGCGAAACTGGAGCGCACGCTGGAAGGGGTTCCGGATTCGGACCGCAAGCTGGTCACCTCACACGACGCCCTCGCATACTTCGCCGACCGCTACGGCTTCGAGGTGGTCGCGACGGCGTTCCCGGCCTCCGGGCCGGAGGCCGAGGCGAGCGCCGCGTCGATCCAGGAGACCGAGGACGCGATCGCTGACTCGGGTGTCCCCGCCGTATTCGCGGAGGAGACTGACGACGCCCGGGTCCTGGAACAGATCGCCGAGCGCAGCGGGGTCGAGATCGTCGACGGCCTGCTGGTCGAGACCCCTGGAGACGCCGGGAGCTACGTCGAGATGATGCGCCGTAACGCGGCGCTGATAAGCGGCGCGCTGTCCGGGGACGGCGCCTCAGGCTCCTGAGGTCGCGGGCGATGCGGGACCTCCCCTCGCGAGCCGGACGAGGAGTTGCGCAGCTGTGAGCAGGCCGGTAGTTATGCGTTCGCCTGCGAGAGCAGGAACAGGCCCAGGCAGGTGAAACCCACCATCACCGCCAGCATCCAGTACTGCGAGCTGGCGGCCGGGCGGCTGTCGCCGTAGATCGCCAGGGCGCGGTCGTGGGCCAGGGTCAGGGCGACAACGTGTCCCACGATGAGCGCGCCGACCTGCGTGTACCAGACGCCGTTTGCGCCGATCAGGCCGTAGTCGACACCGCTGGAGGCGGTCCCGAAAAGATCGGAGCCGTCCCCGAGGGGGTCCGAGAGCAGGTAGGTGAACTGGGCCTGCTCCTGGTAGACGAACAGGCTGAAGTAGTGGGCGACCAGATAGGCCAGGGCGATCGGGATCAACGTGTGCGCGAACGAGCGGGCGAGCTCTCGGACCGGCGGGGACCCCTTGACCGTATGCATGCCGCGCACGCCGAGCATGAAGAGCAGGACCACGGCGCCGATCACCAGCGCCATCCAGATGGTCCCGTTCACCCTGAAGGCGGCGACCACCCCCAGTCCGGCGTCTCTGATCAGGTCGAAGGTCTCGGTGATCGGGTCCGCCAGCGCTCCCTCGGTCGCGCCGTCATAGCTCGTGACTCCGATGGCCACCAGCACCAGGGCCAGCGAGCCCGGCACCTCACCCCATGACGTCGCGCCCGAGAGCGGACGCCGCAGGCCAAGCCGCCCCTCGCGAACCTCGACCGGAGACAGCTCCGAGAACATCCGGAAGTAGACCGAGAAGGCCTCACCCCGCTCGATCCAGCGCTCGACTCCGAAGAGCGCCATCGCAACGAACGTGAGGCCTGTATAGACGAGCGCTGCAACCGCCACGTCCTCCGGACGCAGTCCCAGGCTGAGGCCGCTCGCTCCGTACACGAGCTCGAGCCACACGAAGGCGAGGATCCCCGCGACGGCCGGCCAGTGGCCCAGCCACCTCGGATACGAGAGCGGCGACGGCCGTGACTGCCCGGCCGCGAGGCGGAACACGCTCGCGAACGCGCGGCCGGTTGCTCGCCACGGGTTCAGCGCACGAAATACGTCGCCGAACAGCACACTCAGGAGCACCAGCCCCAGCCAGAAGGTGACGAAGACGAAGGTGATCGAGAAGTTCCGGTCGGGTGCCTCGGTGCCGTTCAGGCCCGAGTAGACCACGACCACAAGCAGGATCACGCCGAAGAGGCCGCAGAAGATTTGGACCGGGGTGCTGAGCAGGATCCCGGAGAGTCGGCCCCATCTAGGGCGCCAGGAGTCCCGCTGCAGGCGAGGCTCCTTCCACGCCACCGAGAGCAGGGCGAACGAGACGATCAGCACCAGCGAGGCGCCCCACGCGAAGAGCCAGGTCGGTATCGGAAGGTCCTGCTTTCCGACCAGCGCGTGCGCCAGGGCCGGCTCGGGGGCGGCGAGTGCGGCGGCCGGTCCCGCCACGAGGGCGAGGCCGGCCACGGCGATCCAGGATCTGCGCTTCACAAAAAGGCCCATCCCTAGGGGTTGACGACGATCTCGGCCAGCTGCACGTCGCCCGACGGCCCATGCGCCTCGAGCTCGAAGATTCCCTCGATGCTCGCCGGGAAGTCGAACCTGACGGTCCCACTCGGGTTCAGCTTCTCGACGTCGTATCCGTGTATATGAACGTCCTCCTGGGGCTCGTCGAGCCGGACCTCGATGCGGATGTCCTCGCCCTTGAAGTACTCCAGCTCCTGCACGCCGCCCGCCGGCGCGCCGTTCCTCATCGTGACCACGTCTGACTGCGGCTCTGGAGGAGCCGAGTCGGTGGTGGCCGCCTGTGTGGCGGTCTCCGTACCCGAGCCTCTGTCATCGCCATCCTCTCCGCTGCTCAGCACTACGAACAGCACCACGGCTACGGCGGCGAGCGCCGCCACGATTCCCGCTCTCGCGGCGTTTGACTGCATCGTTCAAAGACCTCCTTGGTCGTAGCCGGCGTCCGCGGACTGCCGGCCGCCGGCGCTCGCGGCAGCGGGCGCCGGTTCAGGTGGAGGCGATTGCGGGAGGCGGCCGCCGGGCGAGCCCGAACGCCATGGGAGAAGGCCTGGGGGAAAGCGGGCGCCGCACGGAGGGGCGGCCCCGACCGCGTGGCGCCTGCGGAAGTCCCCGAGGCGCCGGGTGAGCCGCCAACATCGACTCGAGCCCCTCCAGCGCCACGACCAGCAGCGCCGCTCCGGTGCCGAGGAGGGCCGCGAGCGGAAGCGCCAGCCACCCCGCGTCGGCAACGAGCGCGTCCAGCCCGGCCGGGTGGCCCACCGCCAGGGTCCCTTCCAGCAGCTCCTGGAAGGCGTAGACGAGGAGAATGGCCACGGCGTAGGCGAGCGCGCGCTGGGCGAAGGAAGCGTGCGCCGCGTCCCCTCGCCACGAACGGGCTCGCAGCACCGTGGCCGCGAGCGCGGCCACCAGGAGGGCGGCCAGGTAGGGAAGGGCCCCCGCCAGGTAGCCGTGCCCTTGCGCGGCGAGCTGCTCGCCCGACTCTGAACCGTGCGCGGCGAGATAGCGGAACTGGTGGAGCCCGAAGGCGGCGAACGCGAGGAGCCCGCCCAGGCGAATCGCGGAGCCGAGCCGCGAGGCGGTGGTAGCGGGCGTCACGGCCGGGATTCTAGGGCTGGGCCGGTTGCGGCTTAGCGGGCGATCGGCCATTCTCTCGCTGCTGCTCCGGCTCGTCGCCCGAAACCGACGGATCGTCGATCGTGTCGCCGCTGCCCAGGAAGACGAAGGCGATCACGATCGCCAGGCCGAGCAGGACACCCAGCGCGACCCCGATCGCCCTGTCGGCACGCGTCATCCGCCCCTGCGCCCCTCCCCCCTTCGTCGCGGGAGGGGCCGGCTCACGAGCCTCAGCCGACGCCGTCGAGCAGGCGCAGGTTCGCCACGAAGACGGACTCCGCGGCCGCGACGACCGCGTCCTCGTCGTCGGGCTCCATCGCCCGCTCGATCAGGCGGCGGTTCTCGGCTGCGTGCGCCTCGTCAGCGGTCTCGTGGACCCGGAAGTACTCGCTGCCCGGGCCGCCGTTGATTCCGTAGAACTCGGAGAGTCCCTCACGCTTGATTCGGGAGATCTCGGGCTGGCCGCTCTCGATCGCGTACATCGCGGCAAGCGCCTCGACGTAGCTGCCGTGCGTCGTCCAGGTACGGACGCACTCGGCCGTCTCCGGGGTGGGCTGGGCGCCGATCTCGCCGCCGGTCGCCTCGACGAAGCCGTCCCAGAGGGCGATGTGGTCCTGCTCCTCGGCGGCGTGCAGCTCGATCTCCGAGCGCTGCGGGTCGGGGGCGCGCCGGGCGGTGTCCGCGCATAGCTTCGCCAGGGCCTCGGTCGCATGGCGGTACTGGCCCGCATAGCGCGCCAGCTCCTGTTCGGTCAGCTCACCGGCCGACCAGCGCACGTAGAACGGGTGCTCGAGGACGTTGTGCCGCGCGCGGCTCTCCTCGATGCGGTTCCAGACTGACTCGCTCATGCGATCTCTCCTCTCAAACACACTCGCTGGGGGCCGCAGCATAGCGAGGGGGATGACCCGAACGGCCGCGCCGGGCATAGAGATCTCGGTCTGGGATATTGGCCCGGCTTGCGCCCACCCCGACAGGACATCGCCGCTCCCCCGTTTCCACTCGAGACCCCCTGGGTCGGCGGAGAGCCCCCGAGGCTGGAGCGGTTGACGGCGCGCGGGCCGCTGCTGGTGCACTTCTTCGACCTGGCCCAGCTGAACAGCGCGCGCGCCCTGCCGTACATCGCGGCCTGGCGAGAGCGCTACGGGCACGAGGGCCTTGCCGTGCTCGGCGTCCATACCCCGCGCTTTCCGTTCACCGCGCCGGTGGAGGCCGTCGCGGCGGCTCTTCCCGCGCTCGGAATCGAGTGGCCGGTGGCGGTCGATTCGCGGCGGGCGGTCTGGCGCGACTACGGGTGCCGCGGGTGGCCCACGCTCTTCCTCTGGAGCCGCGGGGG
>JAJTCK010000065.1 GCA_021323175.1 Solirubrobacterales bacterium
GTAGATCCCGGTGTCGCGGCTGAGACGAACACCGAAAGCCTCGTCCATGCTCGGCTTGTTCCCGGCGCTTGGCTGAGCCTGTCCCGGAGCGGCGGCGGTCATCCGGGGCGTCGAGCCGTCAGGTGCTGGTACCTAGCGAAGGGATGCAGAAGTGCCGGCCATCGGCTGCTGGGTGAGGGGACGTGGGCGGCCTCATCGAAACCGGCCAGCTTCAGCTCGCGAACCCCCTCGCGCGGTGACGTCAGCCGGACGTTCGAGCGAGGACGTCCTGCGAGCTTGGAGATTCGTCCCGCATGATGGGGCGAGAGCAGCTGGATCAGCGGCAGGCCGGTGAACTGATCCCTCGGGTTCCAGCGATTGGGGTTCCGAATCACCAGCAACCCACCCGGCTTCAAGACCCGGTGCGTCTCAAGCAGGGCCTGGTACCGACCCTCGCGAGAGACTATGTAGCAGAGGCTGTTGTTCTGGACTGCCAGGTCGAAGCTGGAGTCCGGCAGCTCCATTTTCTCCATCTGCCCGGGCCGCAGATCGACCGACAAGCCATATTTCGCCGCCACCGCGCGTCCCACCTGCAGACGGGACTCGACCGGATCTATGCCCGTGACCTCCGCTCCATGAGCGGCAAAGTACACGGAGAGCGCCCCGAAGCCGCATCCCAGGTCGAGCAGCCGAACGCCCGCAAGCGAACCTGTGCCGTTGCCGGTCAAGATCTCGATCAGCGGCGCTGCCCGGCGCTCGACGAAGCCGGAGTTCGTTTCCAGCGTGGTCAGGCCCGCCCGATCCTCCAAGCTCTCCCCGTGCTCCGCGTAGTATCCCCGCACGCTGCGCCTCAGCGACTCGGCGATCGGAGCGAAGTCCTGGAGGTCCTCAGGGGTCATAGCTGGGGTTGGTCGGACCCGGTCCGAATCGGCCTGCTGCGGCCGCTGGTTGAATCAGGCAACAGTGCGCTCAGCCCACGGTCAAGCCACAGGCTTGGTCCCGATGCCCAGTTATTCGGATGGGTCACGCAAAGTATGGGCGTGGTGCGGGCCGCGAACAGCTCGGCTGGGTCGATCGCGCCCTTCCAGCGGCCCTCCGCGGCCGTCCGGTCGGTCAGCCAGTACCCCAGCTCGCGTCCGCGCATCACCTCGTTGCCGTCGTACTCGATGCCGTAATCGGCGCAGTCCCGGTCCCGTAGCAGCTCCGCGTTGTGCACCCCGGGTACCCGGGAGTCGCCGTGGGGAACCGCACCCCTGATCGGTCCGAAGCGACGCGCGAAGGCGGCGGTCTCCGCCTGCAGGTCGCGGCGGCTCCTATCGATCATCGACTCATCGACGGGGGTCGACGCCCCCTGCTCGCGCACATGTCGGGTCAGTGTCTCGTAGTGGAGCCCGACCTCGAAACCGCTTTGCTGCAGCCTCGATATCACCTCTGGATGCGCCGTCCGCCAGCGGAAATACCACGATGAGCGAACCCCTAGTTCCTCCTCGATGGCCGCCATCGCAAGCGCTGAGCGCGGGTGCTGGTCCACGTCGTGCCGAAGGATCAGGGTCGGGCCGACCCCATCGTACTCACCTTCGCTGACCCAGCTCTCGAGCGAGACGATCCGGTAGCCGTTCCGGCGCGCCAGCTCGAGAAACCGCCGGTACTCGCCCCAGCGCCCTCGCGAAAAGGTCCGAGAGAGGCGGGGCCTGATTCGGGTGGGGGAGCTCACGCGCCTCGGCCTGGCGGCCTCGGCGTAGTTGTCGGCCAGGACCCGGGCCTCGCGGTCCCAGCGCAGCTCCTTGGCCGCTGCCCGCACGGCCAGCCGTAACTCCCGGTTGCGATCGGGTTGCAGCATCTCGCTCAGCTTCGCGGCGATCTCGGCCACATCGTCCGGTTGGGCGACCAAGCCGATTCCATAACCCCTGACCAGGGCACCGATCGCGGGCAGGTCGCTGCCCAGCACGGGAACGCCCGCGGCCACGTATTCGAACAGCTTGTTGGGGAGGCTCATCCGGTACGAGAGGCAGACGGGCTGGATCAGCGCCAGCCCCACGTCGGCCTCGCTCGCCGTTTCCAGCAGACGCTCGGGCGCCACCGCGCCGGGGAGCTCGACCCGGTCAGCGACGCCCTCGCGCTCCGCAAGCTCGATCAGTTCGGCCCGGTAGCGGTGGTTGACCGGCCCCACGAACCGCAGGCGAGCGCTCTCCACCAGCGCCATCGCCCTGATCGCGACCTCCAGCCCTCGGCCGCTGGTCAGCGCACCGACGTAGAGGACGAGCGGAGCCTTGCTGCTCCGGCTGGACCACCCTGGTGACTTCCCACCGGCGCCATCGGCGCTCGCAGCCCCCATCGAATCGGCAATCGGGATGTTTCGCACCACCCCCGGGGGTGGAATCCGGTAGCGCCGGGCGATCACCTCGGAGTAGCCGGGACTGGCGGTGATCGTCAGGTGTGCAAAGCGGACGAACAGGAACTCGCAGACGAGCAGCCACCAGCGGGGCTCCGGGCGCAGATTGCGGTCGGCCCAGAGCTCATGAGAGTCATAGACCACCACGGTGCCGCCCATCATGCGAGCCGCGACTCCGATCCACATCGTGTTGTAGTCGTTGCAGTGGATCAGGGCGGGACGCAGCTCCCGCACAACCCCAATCGCACGTCGGTAGAAGTCGAGTGTCCGCATCCAGCGGTGGATGCGGACAGTGACCGAGGTCGCCGCGCCCCGGCGGGCTGGATTGGAACTTGCGTCGGCGCCACCCCTCGGTCGTGGTCTCGGCAGCCGGGACCTGACCCAGGCGAAGGGGGAGGTGGGATCCAGCCTGGTGACCCGGACCCCCTGGATAACAGCGTGGCGCTCGCGGACGTCCTCCGAGACGACCCCCAGGATCTGCGGCCGATATCCGAGCTTCCTCAAGGTCTCGGACTCCCTCAGGATCCGGGAGTCGTGATTGCTCGGATTGCGAACGATGACCAACGCCGGCCTGCCCTCCCCGGTCGGCTCGAACCTTCGTCTCTCGGTTCCCCCGGGCGTATCCAGTTTGCTCACCTCCGTGCGCTCAGCAGACGCTGACGCTCGCCCCGCCTGGCGAAAGGGTAGTGGTCTCCCCAAAGGGTCGGGGACGTATAGCTCGCCGCCGACCTCTATCGGGACTCGCTGTGGCGCTGCGGGAGCAAGGCGGCCTTCTCAGTCGGACGCTCGCTCCGGCCAACCACGCTGTTGAGGACTCCGCGCCGGAGGGCCTCACCGACCGGTCCCCCTTCGTAGACGACTACCCGAGCAGGCTTGTAGGTCTCGATGATCGAGCCGATGCGCTCGCTGACGTACGCCGGCCAGCCGGTGGTCTCGTTATGACGGGTCCACTCGTCGGCGGGCGGGATGTACTCAAACCAATACCCGTAATGCTCGAACGCCGACCAGGAATCGCTGTCGGTCACGAACAGGGGCTTGAAGTCCCTGAGCATCAGCTGGAGCCGTGCGACCTCATCGACCACACTGGCGAGCGCGTCGTTGTCGAGCCCCCAGGCGAGGAACATCGCAGTCTTGTGCTTGTCGTTGAGCGGCCCCAGCAACCTGGTTCCCGAAGGAATAGTCAGCGCTTCCTGAGTCCGTGGTAGGTCTCCCCGGCGCAAATACGAGATCGCCCTGCGTACCCGCCCGTCGGCCTTGCGGGCAGGCCTGCGACGCAGGGAGGCGAGCTTGCGAAACGGCCGGACGATCGCGTGGCCCAGCCGGTATGACTCGCTTGACCGCAAAGCTTCGAGCTGAGCGGCAAGTTCCTCCGCCTCCATCCGGTGCCGCGCCGCCGCTCTGCTCAGCGCCGCCCATTCCTCGACCTCGCTGCCCGGATCGTCCGCAGGGATGGAATGATGCTCCGCAATTTCACGGGTACCCGCTGCGCTCGATGCGTCCGCTTCCGCAGGGAGCGGCGCGTCACCACCAGAGCGACGGCGGCGCAGCGCCCGCAGGTCCTCCTGAATGGCCTCGAACAGGCGGCGCGACCTCATCCCAGGCGCTCGAGACGACTTGTATGTGCCACCAAATCCGCCACCGCCGAGGCCGCCTGCGGCGCTCCGTTCCCCGGGAAGAGCTCCTGACAGCGCTCACTCATGTCGCGCCGCCTGTCTTCGGCCAGGATCGTCTCCAGGCATCGGTCGAGTCCCGCTTCGCTGATCGGGTCGAGGCTGAGTCCTGCTCCGACGGCCTCGACGTACCGAGCCCGCCCGTGCTGGTCGTCCAGCGGCGCTCGCATCGGAATGAAGACGGTCGGCATTCCGAATCCGACCAACTCGTGGACGGAGTTGTAGCCGGCGGCGCTGATCGCGAAATCGAAGCCCTTCAGGTAGCGGTTGATCGGATAGGTGGTGAGGCGTCGGACCTCGGATGGGAGCTCTACCCGGCCCCGGGAGATGGGCGAGTCGCCGACGACGACCTCGAGGTTCGGGACCCTCAGGAGCCGCTCGACCGTAGTCCGCAACAGAAAGGCGAGCTCGTCGATGTTGCCCGAACCCAACTGCACGAGGACGGTGAGATTGGAGTCCTCCAGCCCGAGCTCCGCCCTCGCCTCATCGCGCTGGATTAGTTCGGGCTCGTCGAGCAGAAGGATCGGTGGAACGCAGACGACTCCCTCTCTGTGGGCGGTGGTCAGCCCCTGGTCGAAATCCGCCGCAAACTCGCCGGGCTCGATGACCAGATCGAAGTGGCCCGCTCTGGCCAGGTTCGAACCGCCTCTGTCCTTCTGCCACATCGCTCGCCGAATCCAGACAAAGGGGAGACCGGTGGTCAGCTTCGCCTCGGTCAACCCGGTGAACGGGGCACTGTCGAAGACGAGTGCCTTCGGCCCATAGCTGGCGATGATCTCCACCAGGCGCTGTTCCAGGAACGCCTGCCAGCGCTCGCCCCCTCCCTGGGGTATGTATTCACAGAGATAGCCGGCATCTCGGATTAAATTCATCCCGCTGGAAAGCGTCACGAAGATGGGCTGAACCGCCTCCGGCAGCCTCCGGGCGACCGCCATCGTCCGGGTGAGGTGGCCCATCCCGCTTCCATTCGCCGCAAAGAGGATCGCGCGGTCCTGCGCTCGTCGGCGAGGTATGGCTGCCCGTCGTGGAGACCCCTCCGCCGGTTTGCCGACGAACTCGGCGATTCGCCGCCGGTGAACCTCGTGGCCGAAGTTCTCCCTGACGAAGAGGTGGCCCTGCTCGGCCCGTTCCCGGTAGCCCGCGGGGTCGTCATATAAGCGCCAGACCGACTCGGCGACGTCCTCGGGCTCCGCGTAGACGCATGCGTCTCCGAACAGCTTCTCGAAGTGCGGGGAGACGATGGTCGGGGTGGCGCTGGCGAGCGCCTCCACGATCGTCCTGCCGAAAGCCTCGATCAACTGAGGGTGGTGGTAGTAGACCTGGAAGTCGATCTCGCGCAAGAAATCGCGCGGAGGCACGCTGTTGAATGGATAGAGCGTCCAGTTCGACGGAACGCGGCCGAGGATGTCCGCCGCCACCTCGCCGCCCCCGAGGATCTTGACCTGGATGGCTTCGTCGTCCGGGTATGCGGCGAGGATCTGCTCAGCGCTCGCCGGCCATTTCTTCCAGTGCGGCCGAGAGTGGCGTCCTATCACCGGTCGTTCCGCCACATAGGAGGACCGGTCCGCCCACCATTCGTCGGGATCGAGCACGTTGTGCCAGTCCGTCGGCGAGAGATTGAGCGCCGCGCCGGTCGCATTCAGCCCCTCTCTCACCTCGGGACCGATCGGTGTCCAGAGGACCTGATCTCCGAAGAGCTCGTGCAGGCGGCGGTCCACTCTGGCCGGGTCGTAGTACAAGATGCCGTCGGGCTCAAGCAAATCACCCGGCGTCTGGTTTGCAACCATGAGGACCTGATCGGCCTCCACCCTCGGCCTCGGATCAGGATCTTCTGTGAGCAGGCCCGGGTGTCGGATCACCAGGAGCTTCACCCGTATGGCTTGGTCCGGAGCCACCAGCTCCCCCATCCCGGACTGGATGCAGCTGATGAGCTGAGGGTGAAACCGGCGCTTTCGCTTGAGCTGCGGGGTCCGCATCGGCACCAACGCGGTGGTGTAGCCCGCGGCCGTCTGTGCCTTGAGCTCTTCCGCGAGGCTTACCGAGGTCCCGCCGGGATAGCGGAAGTCGCCGAGGATCGCGAGGTCGTAGTCGTAGGAGCCGGTGGGCATCGTCAGTTGCTGTTACTAATTTGCTTGTGCATGAGTTCGGGGTTGGGGGAGCGGGCGGTAGGTGCGTAATCATCTGCGGCTGCCGGGTCAGCCAGACATCCGGATCTCGGTGGTTAGGAGCCAGCGCGCAATCCGAAAGAGGTAAGCAGATCGCATGGTTGTGAACGAGAGAGGCCCATGGGTTGACGAGGGACCAAAGCAGCTCGAGACGAAACTCATCAAGGCCAAGCGTCAACTCAACCGCAGCAGGGGGGAGCTGGAGGCGGCGCAGGCCAGAATCGCGGATCTCGAGCAGCGGCTGCGAACGCTCCAGGGCAGCGCGACCTACCGCCTCGCCTCGACGCTCTGGCGGCTGAGAGCGACGGCCCGCGCACCTTTTCAGCGGAGCGCGCGAGCCAAGGCAGCCCAGGCGAAGCTCGAGGCCGAGCTACAAAAGACGAAGGACTCTGAAATTTGGATGTCGGAAGCGCGACCGCCACGCTCAACGAGAAGGGCGACAGCACCGCGGATTCCGGACAGCGTGCGGCTGCGTAACGCGGTTCGGCTCTTGGGGGGTGTCACCGAGGACCAGCTCGCAGTGACGCTCACCGAGCTCAGCGAGAAGGGGCTAACCGGTCCAGACCTCCTGGTGGTGACCGACTGCGACGCGCTGCGCCCTTTGGATGAATACGGGTGCCGCTACGAATACATTCCTCCACGTCAGGACTGGGAGGACCTTCTCGGCCGCGCTCCCGGCGAATACGAGGAGTTCCTTCACCGTCGCTTGGCGATGATCGGCAAGCTGCATGGCGTCACGCCGGTCGGCCCCGATGCCCTGACCGCGCCAACTTGAGCCGCGTCCTTTTCCTCACCAGTAACGGCGCCGGGTTGGGCCATGTCACCCGGTGTATGGCCATCGCCCGCCGGTTGCCGAACGAAGTGAAGCCGATCTTCTTCACGCTCTCGAAGGCCTTGCCTCCAGTCCGGCAGCAGGGGTTCTACGTGGAGCACTTCCCGTCGCTGAAAGCGTCGGGTCTCGATAGCGGGCAATGGCATGCCAGGTTCGCCGCGCAGTTGTCAGCCGTGGTCGAGGAGTACCGACCCGCGGTGATCGCCTTCGACGGGACCTCGCCCTACCGGGGACTCCGGTCTCTGATCAAGCAACAGCCGGGCCCGGCGTTCGTGTGGATTCGTCGACCAATGTGGCAACCGGATGTCGAACCTCACGCGCTGACCTTCTCCGGGCTCTTCGACCGCATCATCGAGCCGGGTGAGTTCGCCTCTCCGGCTGACGAGGGCCCGACGGTTAGCCGGCGCGAAGAAGCGATCTGCGTCGACCCGATCACATTCTGTGACGAGAGCGAGCTTCTGCCGAGGCCGGAGGCGGAGGCCCAACTGGGTCTCGAACCCGGTCGCGTCCACGCCCTGATTCAGCTTGGGGAGGTGAAGGCCTTCGAGCGCGATTTCCTGATGCAGGCATCCGTAACCCAGATACTCAGGGATTCCGAGACCCAGATTGCGATCCTCGAGTCCGCGATCAGCGAAAGGTTCGTAGTGCCCCCGACCGTCCGCAAGATTGCGGCCACCTACCCGATCGCCCGCCTCTACTCGGCCTTCGACTTTGTGATCAGCGCTGCGGGCTACAACTCCTATCACGAGTTGGTCGGCTTTCAGATTCCCACGGCTTTCTATCCGGTGCGCAAAGTGACTGACAACCAGGCGGCCCGCGCCCGATACGCCGAGGACGTCGGCGTCGGCGTCGAGACGGGCCTGGAGCCCGCCGCTGCCATCGAAAGGCTGTTGTCGGAGGCCCACCGCGGCCGGATGAAGGCGAAAGCGCTCGAGCTGAAGTTCGCGAATGGTGCGGTCAGGGCGGCCGATGAGATCGCTCGGCTCGCCCGCGACCGAGGGACGAACCCCCCCGCCTCGCGCCTTGCCCGGCGGCGAGAGCAAGCGTCTGGCCCGCAGGGCAGCGCCGCGGGCCACCTGGTCCGCCTCGGCGCGGCCACTGAGGAAGATCTCCGTCAGATCGCCGGGATCGGTCCCGTCACGGCTCGCAGGATCATCGAGTTTCGCGACCAGCGTGGCCCCATTTCCTCTGTCCAGCAGCTCGAGAACGTGACCGGGGTGGGACGCGAAATGCTCGAGGTTCTGTCCGCGCGGGTTCGGCCGTGAGGGCCACACCTGATCGCCTCGCGTCCGCAAGCCCGCTCGCTCGGGTGTGGCCGACCTACTCCTCGGGCGGGCGCCGGCCGATCAGGTGCTGGCATCGGGCAAACTGCCGCATGAGCCCGGCCAACGGCTCGTTCGGGAAGCGGCCGGCTTTACGCCGGTGAAAGCGGATCAGGCTCTCGCCGCGCTGGCGGTAGAACTCGGTGACGCTTTCGCGGAGCGAACCGGCGATCGGCGCGATGGCTAATAACGGCAGAGGTCCGATCGGTGCGAATCTGCCCGGCTGGGCCGTCCGCCCAACGTCTGCGAGCGGGTCAAGGAGTGCCGGGCGCCCTGAACCAGACCACCCGGTGAGTGCGCAGCGGCGGCACGCGCGCAAGCCTCGCGTAGCGCGACCGCGTCAAGTACCCGAGGCGGCGTGCCAGACCCGGCAGCACGGTCAAGCTGCGCTGCTGCCGTGGCGAGATTCCGGCCGCGTCCAGATCCGCGTCCCTGAGCAGCCTGGTGTTCCGGTTCAAAGGGTTCGGAATCCTGGGCTCATAGACCAGCAGCAGCCCTCCCGGAGCCAGGACACGGCGTCCCTCGGCAAGAGCAGCCCTGATCGCGTCCCTGGATGGGAGCGAGGAGAGCACGGTGATCATCGTCACCAGCGCGCAGCTTGCGTCATCGAAGCTCAGGTGCGTGGCATCGCCGACTTCGATCCTGGCGCCCGGCGCGGCGGCGCGGGCCGCCCGCACCCGCGACTCCTGCAGGTCCACTCCGCACAGGCGCGCCGGGGCGACCCCGGCGTCGGCGAGCGCACGCAGCAACCAGCCGGTGCCGCAGCCCACGTCCAGGACGTCTCCGCCTTCCTGCAGCGCCGGGGCGGTGAGCTCGAGAACGGAGGCGAGCAGCTCCTGCCGGATGGCCACATTGCCCGGGTTGCCGGCGCCCCAGGCCCGCTGCTTGCGCGGGTCCCGCGAATAGCGCGAATAGACTTCCTCAGTGCGCGTCACGTTCCTGACCCAGTACTACCCACCCGAGGTGGGCGCCCCGCAGGCGCGGATCGCGGGTCTCGCCGGCGAGCTGAGGGGGCGCGGGGTGGCGGTCAACATCCACACCTGCTTCCCACATTATCCGGACGGGAGGATCCGACCGCCCTTCAGGAACCGGCCCTGGTCGCGCAGTCAGGGCGAGGTGCCCGTCTTCCGCAGCGCCGTCTACCCGGCGTCGAACCGCGGCTTCGTCCGGCGGCTGGCGGACCACGCCTCGTTCGCCCTGAGCGCGCTCGCCACCGCCCCGGCGGCTCCGGCCGCCGACGTGGTGGTGGTCGAGACGCCGCCCCTGTTCCTGGCAGGCGCCGCGATCCCCTACGCCCGAGGCAAGCGGGCCGCTCTGGTCGTTCACGTTGCAGACCTGTGGCCGGACTCCGCGATCGAGCTGGGAGCCGTCAGCAATCCCGCCGCGATCAGGGTCGCGCGCGCGATGGAGCGGGCCGCTTACAGCGCCGCCGCGGCGATCGTCTGCCCGACGGAGGGCATCGCCTCCAGGCTCGAGGTTCGGTCCGAGTCCGCCGGCAAGGTGACCCGCATCCCGCCCAGCGTGGACGCCGACCGTTTCGCCGCCGCCGCGGGCGAAAGGGAGGAGGGGCAGGGGCCTTCGAACGCGCCGTTCAGGGTGCTGTACGCGGGGACGGTCGGCATGAGCCAGGGCGTGGAGACGCTGCTCCAGGCCGCTGAGGCCATGGACGCCCGGGAGCGGGTGGAGATCGTGATCGCGGGAGACGGCGCGGAGGCGCCCCAGCTGAGAGCGCGACTGGAGCGGGGAGGGGCATCGAACGTGCGGATGCTGGGCGCCGTCCCCCACGAGCGCGTGCCCGACCTGTACGCCGAGGCCGACGCGGCGGTCGTGCTGCTTCGGGACCGCCCGCTGTTCCAGGGCGCGCTTCCGACGAAGATGCTCGAGGCGATGGCGGCGGCGAAGCCCCTGGTCTTGTCCGCGTCGGGCGAGGCGGCCGGCTTCATCAAGAGAGCCGGGGCGGGGGTCGTGGTGCCGCCCGAGCGGCCGCAGGAGCTCGCCGCTGCGCTGGTCGGCCTCTCCCGTGACCGGGACGGCGCCCTGGCCCTGGGGCGAGCGGGACGCCGCTTCGTGGAAAAGGGGTACACCCGGCGTGCCGCGGCGGAGCGATGGATTGAGCTGCTGCGGCGCGTCGCTCCGGGAGAGCCCTGAGCCGGAGTCGCAATCAGTCTTCCTGGGGGCTGAACACCCGTATGTCGCTGATCTCCTGGACGGCGTCAGAGCCCCCCTCCTCGATCGGGAGCTTGGTGAGCCAGATCAGATAGAGGCTTGAGGGCGTGTGGTCCTCCAGCCGGATC
>JAJTCK010000154.1 GCA_021323175.1 Solirubrobacterales bacterium
GCGCGGTCGTCATCTCGGGCTCGTACTCGTCGAGCAGGGGATCGTAGGGGTGGCTGAAGCCGGGAAAGCCCTCGTAGCAGTCGGCGTAGAGCCGGGCCAAGTCGACGTTCCGCTCCAGGTGCGGGAGCAGGATCTCGTAGTCGGAGACCTGGCGCGCCTGCACCCAGGCCTGCTCGCCGGCGGACTCGGCGCGCGCCATCTCGGCCCGCAGGGACGAGGGAACACGACGCGCCTTCTCCCAGTCGCGGCTGACGACCCGGACCAGGTCCGCGTCGATCGACTCTCCGGGCTGGGGGTACGCGCCGATCCGCGCCCCTGCCTGCTCGAGCAGGCGCCCCACATGGTCGTCGCTGAACATCTCGGCATCATCGTGCGCTCGTCCCATGCCAGGAGCGAGGCGGCTCGGCTGAGGTCGCCGATCTCGCCCAGGTGGGCGCGCAGGTCCTCGATCGCGCTCAACGACGCCAGGCGAGGTAGAGCAAGCCGAAGCGGTCCTCCGGCCCCAACCCAACCGCCCGGACGGATTCCAACGGGTGGACGAAACGCATGTCGTCGGTGGCGGTCATGGTGGGCATCGTGGCGGACCTAGTCAACCCCGTCGGCCTGGGCGGGGAAATCCTCGTGCTCCGGCGTCCGCCGGCTATCTCCTTACCTAGGCTCGGGGGTCGCGGCGCGTGTCGGCTTCGGTCTCGGCCTGGGAGTCGGTTTCGACTGGACGCTCGCGGCGCGTGTCGGCTTCGGTGTCGATCTCGGGATCGGCCTCGACTGCGCGTTGCTGGTGGCGGTCGGCCACCTCGGCCTCGCGCTCGGCCTTCTCGCGCAGCTCCTCCGCCCTCTGCTCATGCTGGCCGGCCATGGAGCGGTGCCCCTCGGCCTCGGCCGTGAGCTTCTCGCGACGGCGCTGCTCTTCGATGCGGCGCTGCTCGCGGTTCCGGCTCCACATGTAGACCAGGGCGGCGAGGATCACAACCCCGACGATGATCAGAACGATTTCCATGTCAGGTGCCTCCCCCGCACGGCGACTCCCCAAACCCCGCAGGCGCCGGAGTTACGTCAGCCGCCGGCGTCGGACTCGATCGGGCGCCCGTCCGCGCGCCAGGTGCCGACGCCGCCATGGGCCACGTGGATGACGTCGAATCCCCCGCGCTGCAGGACCGAGGCCGCCAGGCCGCTGCGTTTGCCTCCGCTGCAGATCGCGGCGATGGTCCCGTCGCGGGGGACCTCGTCCAGGCGGGCGGGCAGGTCCCCGAAGGGGATGTGGACCGAGCCGGGAATGTGCCCTTCGGCGAACTCATCGGCGTCGCGGACGTCCAGCACGACCGGGCCGTCGTCGCCCAGCCGCTCGGCGAGCTGGGCGGTGTCGATCAGCTCGATGCGCTCGACGGGGCGGCCCTCGGAGCGCCATGCGGTCATCCCGCCGCGCAGGTAGCCGGTGACCGAGAGGCCGATCGAGGCGAGCTGGTCGGCGGCCTCCAGCTCGTAGCCGTCGGAGGCGGCGACGACGATCAGGGGGGCCTCCTCGGTGACGACGCGGGCGACCTTGGTCGCGAAGCCGGTCTCGTAAGAGGAGGCGCTGATCGCACCGGGTACGTGGGCCTCGTCGAACTGCTCGTTGGTGCGGGCGTCGATCAGGACCGCTCCGCCGGCGATCGCGTCCTCGACGGCGCGAGGTGCGAGCGGCGCGGGATGCCCCAGCTCCTCGACCAGCGGGCCGCGGTTCAGGCCCACGATGTGCTCGACGTTCGGCGGTCGCGAGCCGATGGACGCGACCGCGTCGGCGACGAACTCCTCCTCTTCGGAGAACCCCAGCGCCCGGTTGTGCTCGCGCTCGTAGCCGATCGTCGAGGAGCTCTTGTGGTCCAGGTTGGAGCTGCCGCAGAGCGAGCCGCCCAGGTGCCCCGGCCACACCTCGACCTCGTCGGGGAGCTTCATCAGCCGCTCGTGCAGGGAGCGGAAGATGTCGGCCGCTCCCTCGTGCGGCTCCACCGCCAGGTCGGGACGGGCGACGTCGCCGACGAACAGCGAGTCCCCGCTCAGCACCGCCCAGGGCTCATCGCCGCGGCTCTCGTCGCGCAGCACGAACGAGGTGTGCTCGGGCCGGTGCCCGGGGGTGTGGACCGCCTCGATCTCGACGCTCCCGAGATCCAGCTTCCAGCCATCCTCGAACGGCTCGTGCTCGTACTCTGCGCCGGCCAGCGAGCTGACGTGGATGGCGGCGCCGGTCGCGCGGGCGAGCCGGCCGTGGCCCGACACGTGGTCGGCGTGCGTGTGGGTCTCCAGGATGTGCTCGATCCGGACGCCGTGCAGGCGGCTCAGGCGCAGATAGGGCTCGATGTCCCAGTGCGGGTCGACCACAGCCGCCACGCCGGCCTTGGGGTCACCGACCAGGTAGGAGGCGCAACCGAGGTCCTCGTTGACTATCTGCCGGAACAGCATGGGGCTAGTCTGCCGAAATGGTGGCCGCGCCGACCTACAAGAAGCCGGGCTGGTTCACGAAGCATGTCTTCGACCCCACGGTCGCCGCCGCGAGCCGCCTGGGGATCGGCCTGGCCGGCTCGCGCCGCCTGACCGTGCGCGGACGCAGCAGCGGTGAGCCGCGGACGACGCCGGTGAATCCGCTCGAGATCGACGGGACCACCTACCTCGTGGCGCCCCGCGGCAACACGCAGTGGGTGCGCAACCTCCGCGCGGCCGGGGGAGAGGGCCAGCTGCACCACGGGCGGCGGGCCACAGCGTTCCGCGCCGACGAGGTTCCCGACTCCGAGAAGCTGCCGATCCTGAAGACCTACCTGGACAAGTGGGCGTGGGAGGTCGGAGCCTTCTTCGAGCTCGACAAGGACCCGAGCGACGCAGACATCCAGCGCATCGCCCCGGAGCACCCGGTCTTCCGGCTGCGCTCGCATCCGTAGTCCAGGCGCTAGCCCTGCAGGTCGACGGCGACCGGCAGAGCCGTCTCGCCCCACTCGGTCAGGTCCTCGGAGTAGCTGCCCCGGTACTTCGCGGGCAGCTTCCGGCGAGCCAGCATCTCCTCCTCGGAGCCCTCGACG
>JAJTCK010000011.1 GCA_021323175.1 Solirubrobacterales bacterium
CGCCAAGGCGCGTCCGAAGAACCCGACGGTCAACTGGCACGCCTGGCAGGCCGCGAGCGAGCGCCCGCCTCCCGAGGCTCTGGAGGGTGTCGACGCAGTGGTGAACCTGATCGGCGAGGAGATCAACCAGAGGCTCACGGAGTCAGCCAAGCAGCGGATCCGCGAGAGCCGGATCGGCGCCTCACGCAACCTGCTGCAGGGGATCGAGGCCATGTCCGAGCGGCCCAGCACGTTCATCGGCCAGTCCGCCATCGGCTTCTACGGTGACCGCGGGGAGCAGGTGCTGGACGAGGAGTCCGAGGC
Source organism: Solirubrobacterales bacterium (assembly GCA_021323175.1). Taxonomy (GTDB): domain Bacteria; phylum Actinomycetota; class Thermoleophilia; order Solirubrobacterales; family 70-9; genus VGBV01. Next base: position 304 of record JAJTCK010000011.1, read on the forward strand.
CGGAACGGGCTTCGCCGCCGAGATCCCGTTCGAGTGGGAGGCCGCCCAGCGCGAAGCCGAGAAGCTGGGCATGCGGACCGTGCTGCTGCGCACCGGCCTGATCCTGACCAAGGATGGCGGCCTGCTGAAGCAACTGCTGCTGCCGTTCAAGCTGGGCGTCGGCGGGCCGCTCGGCAACGGCCGGCAGTACATGTCGTGGATCCACCTGGACGACGAGGTGGGCCTGATCCTGTGGGCCCTGAACGACGAGCGAGTCAGAGGGGTCGTCAACGCGACCGCTCCGAACCCTGTCACCAACCGCGAGTTCTCCAAGGCACTGGGCAAGGCGCTCAACCGCCCTGCGTTGGTGCCTGCCCCGAAGTTTGCGGTCGCGCTGCTCCGCGGCAACGAGCTGGCCGACACCGTCATGGGCGGTTCTCGCGTGCTGCCGCGACGAGCCACCGACCTGGGCTACGACTTCCGCTATACCGAGGTCGGCCCCGCAATCCAGGCCGCGCTGCGCTAGCGCCGCCCCCACACGGGAAGGACCTCACATGAAGCTGGAGGGCGTCCACCACGTAACTGCGATCACGGCCAAGGCCCAGGAGAACGTGGACTTCTACGCCGGCACCCTCGGCCTTCGCATGGTCAAGAAGACGGTCAACCAGGACGATCCGTCCGTCTACCACCTCTTCTACGCCGACGAACGAGGCAGCGCCGGCTCGGACATCACCTTCTTCGAATACCCCGGCGCCGCGCCCGGACGCGCCGGCGACGGGATGGTCCACACCGTCGGATGGCGGTTGGCCTCGGCAGATGCGCTGAGCTTCTGGGAGCAGCGGCTGGGCGACGCCGGGGCCGCCGTCGAGCGCGGCGAGGCCACCATCCGCTTCTCCGATCCCGAGGGACTGACGCATGAACTTCGCATCTCCACCGTCGAGGACCAGCCGCTGATCGCCGACCACCCCGAGGTCCCCAAGGAGGTCGCGCTGCAGGGCTTCGACGGTGTCCGTGCCTTCTCGAGCCGCCCCGACGCCTCTACGAAGCTGCTCGAGACTCTCGACTTCGGGCGCTCCGGCGACGGATGGGAGGCGCGCGGCGACGGCCGCGGCGGCCTCTACGCCTACGACGACCCCCCGGGAGAGCGGGGCATTCCAGGCGCCGGGACCGTCCATCACGTCGCCTGGGCCTCGCAGATGGACGAGCACGAGCAATGGCGCGAGCGAGTGATTGAGGCAGGCGGCCAACCGACCCCCGTAATCGACCGCTTCTACTTCCGCTCGATCTACTTCCGAGAGCCGAGCGGCGTTTTGTTCGAGATCGCCACGCTAGGGCCGGGCTTCACCGCCGACGAGCCGCTGGAGACGCTGGGCGAAAAGCTGTCGCTGCCGCCCGACTACGAGCGGCTGCGCGATCAGATCGAGGGGATCGTGAAGCCGATCAGGAACCCCCGCGCCACCGCGCGCCAGGGATGAGCCCGGGCACCAGTCGCGACACGGAGATGGTCCACCTGGTCCGCGAGCCCGCGGGCGAGGCCGAGGGCGCGTTGGTCCTGCTGCACGGGCGAGCAACGAGCGAATCGGACCTGCATCCTCTGCTGGATGCGCTCGACCCAGAGCGGCGCCTGCTGGGCATCAGCCCGGGCGGGCCGCTGACCGGCATCCCGCCGGGCGGCCAGCACTGGTACGTCATCGAAAGGGTCGGGCAGCCCGACGAGAGCACCTTCGTCGACACGATGACTCAGCTGAGCGCGTTCCTCGACTCCCTCCTACTCGAGCACGGCGTCGCCTGGGAGGACACCGTCGTCGGCGGGTTCAGCCAGGGCGGCGCGGTCTCTCTGGCTCTCGGGCTCGGAGCCGGCCGCCCGCAGGCGGCCGGGATCCTCGCGATGAGCTGCTTCCTGCCGATCGTCCGCGGCTGGCCGATCGAGGTCGCCGCGAAGCGCGGCATGCACGCTTTTCTCTCCCACGGCACCTACGACAACATCATCCCTGCCGAGTTCGGCCGTCGCGCGCGCGACCTGCTGGAGGAGGGAGGCCTGGACTTGGTCTTCCGTGAGACGCCGGTCCAGCACCAGATCGACCCCCGGCTGCTGCCCGAGATGCAGGGGTGGTTGCGGGCGCGGACGACGAAGGTCGACGCCGGCGCGCGCTAGGCCTCGGCCTCAGGAGCGCACGCAGAAGCCCGCAGGATCTCCGCCCTCCCCCCGGTGGATCTGCACACGGCAGAGAGTGCTGTCGCCGTCCTCGGTGATGGAGTACGAGCCGAGGATCGACTCGGGGCGCTCCAGCTCCAGCAGTGCCGACCTCACGCCGGCCCTGAAGCTGTCCGCGTCCTCGTCACGCCCCTCGATCGACGCCAGCACGGCCGCCATCGCCTCATAGCCGTAGGCGGCATACGGCCCGGACTCCCGTCCGAACCGCTCCCGGAAGTCCGCAGCGAAACGCCGTCCAGTAGGAGGCAGCCGGGCCGGGTCCTGGACCGCGGTCAGCAAGTACGTCCGGTCCCCGGTCTCGAAGGTCACGACGGCCTGGGCTCGACCGTCGGCGAAGTCCCGCTCGCGCACGAAGTGGACCCGTGCTTCAGCCGGCTGCACGGCGGCTTCCCGCGGCGAGGCGGGCTCCACGCCGCCGGCGCGAGCCTCCTCCTCGAACCGCTCGGCCATCAGGCGGCTCCATGGGTCCCGGGATGGAGCGTCCACGTAGACCCGTGTGACGCCGAGGTCGGCGAGCCTCTGCGCCGCTCCGCGAGCGATCGCCTCGTCACTCGGCACGACCCGGGCGAAGGTCTGGTCGCCGGACGGCCGGTATCGGTCGGGCGAGTCCGGATAGCCCTCGGCGGGGCCGGTCAGGTCGATCGCTCCCGCGCCCGGCGAGACCTGCGGAATCCCCGCCTCGTTGGTGACCGGGAGCGAGGCGCGGGTGGGCTGCGAGGAGAGCTCGCCGATGTACGCGGCGGTGCTCGAGTCCTGGGCTGCCCTCCTGGCATTCTCGCCGACCGCCGCCGGATCCCAGATCCTCGTCCGCGCGTCGTCCAGGAACTCGCCGCGGACCTCAAGGTCCCCGGCTCGTCCGCTGGCCTGCTCGAGCGCCAGCCGGGCGCCATCGGCGGCGTCGCGCCCCTCGGGGGCGAACGGACCGGTCAGGGGCAGGCTGACGTAGACGGTGACCGGTCCCTCGACTCCGGAGTCCTCGGTGGCCGAGCAGCCGCCGATCGCCGCCGCCACGGCCGCGAGTACCAGCGCGCAGGCCCTAACCGAAGAACACCTCCGCCCCGCGATAGAAGTGCTCCGGGACGGTCTTCAGCTCGGCCGTGGCCTCCTCGAGCCCTACCAGCTCGATCTCGGTCCCTCTGAGGGCGGTCATCATGCCCCACTCGCCTTCCTGCACCGCATCGATCGCGGCCAGGCCGAAGCGCGTGGCGAGCACCCGGTCGAATGCGGTCGGCGTCCCGCCCCGCTGCACGTGACCGAGCACGGTCGCCCGGGCCTCCCGGCCGGTCCGCTGCTCTATCTCTCCCTCAAGCCAGTGCGCGATGCCGCCCAGCCGGACGTGGCCGAAGGCGTCGGTGGGGAAGTCCTTCGACTCCGGAACCCCGCCCTTGGGCGTCGCTCCCTCCGCGACCACCAGGATCGGCGCGTACTGCTGCTCGAAGCGGCGCTCGATGTACTCGCAGACGCGCTCGATCGAGAACTCCTCCTCTGGGATCAGGATGACGTTGGCGCCGCCGGCGATCCCCGCATGCAGGGCGATCCACCCGGCGTGCCGGCCCATCACCTCCACGATCAGAACGCGCTGGTGGCTCTCGGCCGTGGTGTGCAGCCGATCGATCGCCTCCATCGCGATGTTGACCGCGGTGTCGAACCCGAACGTGTAGTCGGTCGCGCCGAGGTCGTTGTCGATCGTCTTCGGGACCCCGACGACCTTTACGCCCTCCGCCCCGAGCCTGGTGGCGGCGCCCAGCGTGTCCTCGCCTCCGATCGCGATCAGGCCGTCCACCCCGTCCCGGCCGAGCTGTTCCAGGACCTTCGCCGAGCCGCCCCCCTCCTTGAAAGGGTTGGTCCGGGACGAGCCCAGGATCGTGCCCCCTCGCGGCAGTATCCCCCTCACCTCCCGGACCCCCAGCGGGCGACTCTCGCCATCGAGCGGGCCGCGCCACCCATCGCGGTAGCCGACGAACTCGTGCCCGTATACCCCGACCCCCTTGCGCACGATGGCCCGGATCACGGCGTTCAGTCCGGGACAATCGCCGCCGCCGGTGAGGACCCCGATCCGCATCGGGCAGAAACTACCGGGGGATCAGGGTCTGGTCAGCCAGTCGATGATCGGCTGGGCGACGCGCAGCAGCGCGCCGGTGAAGACACCCCCGAGGAACAACAGGGCGATCACGGGGCCCGGGACGTTGAACGCGTACCCGATCACCATCACGCAGGCCCCGAGGACCGTGAAAACCAGGATCATCATCGCCGCGAAATCTACATCAGCGCCCCGCGCGGACGGCCGGACGGCGCGGCCCTAGAGCAGGACGACCGCGTCCATCTCCACCAGCGCGCCCTTGGGGAGTGCGGCGACGCCGACGGCCGCCCGCGCGGGGGGGTCCTCGTCGAAGAACTCCGCGTAGGCCTCGTTGATCTCGGCGAACTGGTCGAGCTGGGTGGTGAAGATCGTCAACCTGACGGCGCGCGCCAGGCTGGTGCCGGCCTCCTCGCAAACGGCCCGCAGGTTCTGCAGGCACTTCGTCGCCTGTTCGGCGGGCGTGTCTCCCTGCATCTCCCCCGACTCGGAATCGAGCGGCACCTGGCCGGAGCAGAACAGCAGGCCCGCCGCGGCGACCGCGTGGCTGTAGGGGCCGATCGCCTCGGGGGCACCGTCTGCCGAGACGATCGTCCGGTCCTCGCTCATTCCTCGCTCCTCTCGGTCGTGTGCTGGCGACGCACCGTATACCCGCGGCCGCTCAGGTCCTCGATGATCTGCCGGGTGTGCTCGGGATCGCGCGTATCGAGGATCAGCTCGATCCCCGTCTCCGCGACGTGCAGGTTCACGACCTCGCGCACGTGCCGGACGTCCACGATCGAAGCGCCCGCGGCGGCCACCGCGTTGAGCAGCCTTGCGAGTGAGCCCGGACGGTCCGAGATGGTCGTGAACAGCACCGCGCCGCGGCCGTGCCTGGTCGCGCTGCGACGGGCGACCGCGGCAAGCAGGGTCTCGTCCAAGTTCCCTCCCGACAGGACCACCGCAGTGGAGCCGGACTCCGCCGGCGAGACCTGGCCGCCCGCTAGCGCCGCGACGCCCACGGCGCCGGCGCCCTCGACGACGAGCTTGCCCTCCGCCAGCAGCTCCGCCATCGCGTCCCCGACCTCGTCGTCCGAGACGACGACGATCTCGTCCAGCCAGCGCTCGATCAGCGGCATGGTGATGGCCCCCGGACGCTTGACGGCGATACCGTCGGCGACGGTGCGGGTCGGCTTGACGGTGACGGCCTCCCCCTTCTCGAGCGAAGCCGGATAGCTGGCGCAGGCCGCGACCTGTACGCCGACGACCTCAACCTCGGGCTTCTGCTCCTTCACCGCGATCGCGATGCCGGCTGCGAGTCCGCCGCCGCCCAGCGGGACGAGCACCTTCGCCAGGTCGGGCACGTCCTCGAGGAGCTCCAGCCCGACTCCGCCCTGGCCGCGGATCACGAGCGGATCGTCGAAGGGATGGACCAGCGTCAGGCCGCCCGACTCGGCGCGCTCGCGGGCGCGCTCGACGCAGTCGTCCACAGTTCCCTTTCCGCGGGTGAGCTTGGCGCCCAGCCGGGCCGCCGGCTCGGTCTTCGAGATCGGGGCGTCCTCGGGGACGAACAGCTCGCAGGGAACCCCGTGCCGGCGTGCCGCCCACGCGAGCGCTCGCCCATGGTTGCCCGCGGTCCCGGCCACGACCCCGGCCGCCGCGGAATCGCCGAGCGACGCCAGCTTGACGCTCACCCCGCGGGCCTTGAACGACCCCGTCTGCTGGAGGTTCTCGGCCTTCAGCGCGATCCTCCCTCCGAGCAGCTCGTCGATCGCCGGCATCGCAAGCGTCGGGGTCCGGATCACCTCTGCGGAGATCTGCGCATGTGCCTCCGCAATCTGCTTCGCGGTCACCTCGGCCCCTGGGGCCACCGTCTGCTCGCTCGCCTCGGCCACGGATCAGCTCCCCTCCAGCGCCTCCCGCGCGGCGGCGAGGAACTCGGACACGGCGACGGCCGCCGACTCGAGGTCACCGGCGTCCTGGACGGCCCGGACGAGCCGGCTGCCGACGATCACTCCGTCGGCTATCGCCGCAATGCTCGCAATCTGGGCGGGGGTCGAGATGCCGAAGCCCACGGCGACGGGCACACCCGACTCCTCGCGCGCGGAGGCCGCCAGGTCCTCCAGCTCCGGCGGCAGCTCGGCCCGCTCGCCGGTGACGCCGGTGGTCGAGACGAGATAGACGAAGCCCTCGGCGCCCGCGCAGATCTCGCGGCGGCGCTCCGGCGAGGTGGTGGGCGCGATCAGCGGGACCACGGCGAGCCCGTGCACGGCCATGGCCTCCTTGATCTCGGCTCCCTCGCCGAGCGGCAGATCGGGGATGATCGCGCCGGCGGCGCCGGCCTCGGCGAGCCGGGATGCGAACTCGTCCTCGCCGGTGGACAGGATCATGTTCGAGTAGCACATCGCCACAACCGGGATCTCGGAGGCGATCTCGCGACAGGCCTCCAGCGCGCTCTCAAGCGTCGCCCCGGCCTGCAGCGCAGCGGTCGCGGCGGCATGGATGACAGGACCGTCGGCGAGGGGATCCGAGAACGGGATCCCGAGCTCCACCAGATCCGCCCCGGCGTCGGAGTAGACGCGTGCGATCCTGCGACCCGAGCCCGCGTCGGGGAAGGCGCCCATCATGTACGGCATCAACGCCGCGCGGCCGTCGTGCCGGGCCGCCGCGAACGCGGCGGCGATCCGATCCGCCCCCGCAGCGGGCGACGGAGCGGACGAGGCGGTGGTGGGCGCAGCCTCAGCCATCGAGCTCCGCCAGCTTCGCGGTCGCCTCGTCGAGGTCCTTGTCCCCGCGGCCCGAAAGGCAGAGGACGTCAAAGCCCGCGGATTCCGGGGCGTTCTCCAGCAACCAGGCGATCGCGTGGCTCGACTCCAGTGCGGGGATGATCCCCTCGAGCCGGGCGACCTCGCGGAAGGCCAGCAGCGCCTGCGTGTCGGTGACCGAGACGTAGGTGGCCCGGCCGGTGTCGCGCAGGTGGGCGTGCTCGGGGCCAACGCCCGGGTAGTCCAGCCCGGCCGAGACCGAGTGCGCCTCGAGGATCTGGCCCTGGTCGTCGGCGAGCACCGACGACAGGGCGCCGTGGAGGATGCCCGTCGAGCCCGCGCTGAGCGAGGCCCCGTGGCGGCCGCTTTCCAGCCCTTCCCCCGCAGCCTCGACCCCAACAAGCTCGACGGGGTCGTCGAGAAAGGCGTAGAAGGTCCCGATCGAGTTGGAGCCGCCGCCGACGCAGGCGATCACGCGCTTCGGCAGCGCGCCCTCCGCCTCCAGCGACTGCGAGCGAGCCTCGTCGCCGATCACCCGCTGCAGGTCGCGGACCATCGCGGGGTAGGGCGCGGGACCGACCGCGGAGCCGATCACGTAGTGGCTGTCGGCGACGTTCGCCACCCAGTCGCGGATGGCCGCGCTGACGGCCTCCTTGAGAGTGCGCGCGCCCGCCTCGACAGGCTCGACCTTTGCGCCGAGCAGGTTCATCCGGGCCACGTTCGGCGCCTGCCGGCGGATGTCCTCGGAGCCCATGTAGACGACGCAGTCCAGGCCCATCAGGGCGCAGGCGGTCGCGGTGGCTACGCCGTGCTGCCCGGCGCCGGTCTCGGCGATGATCCGCGTCTTGCCCATCTGCTTGGCAAGCAGCGTCTGGCCGACGGCGTTGTTGATCTTGTGGGCGCCGGTGTGGCATAGGTCCTCCCGCTTCAGGTAGACCCTGCGGCCGATCCGCTCGGAGAGGCGCTCAGCCGGGTAAAGCGGCGTCGGCCTGCCGACGAAGTCGCGCAGCAGGGCCGAGAGCTCATCCTGGAAGACGGTGTCCGACCGCGCCGCCGCCCACGCTGCGCTCAGGTCGTCCAGGGCGGAGATCAGGGTCTCCGGGACGAAGCGCCCTCCGTAGCGCCCGAAGCGCTCCTCGACGGCCGGGGCGCTCATCCGGCCCGGGCCTCCGTCCCCGCGCGCCGGGGTGGCGCTGCGTCCTCATCCTCGCCGGAAACAGCACGGACGGCCTCGACGAAGGCCTCGACCATGGCCGGGTCCTTGCGGCCGGGCTCGGCCTCGACTCCGGTCACGACGTCGACCGCGTAGGGATGCGCCATCTCGATCGCGCCGCCAACGTTCTCGGGGGTCAGTCCGCCCGCCAGAACCATCGGGATCTGGGAGCGGCGCCCGGCCAGCAGCTCCCAGTCGAAGCTCTCGCCGGTTCCACCGGGGGCGCCGGCGCGGTGGGCGTCGAACAGGTGGAAGTCGGTGCGAAACGCCTCGGCGGCCTTGACGTCGGCCGCGCTGCGCACCCGGAACGCCCTCATCACCCTGGCGCCGGTGCGGCGCGCGGCCTCGGCGCAGAACGACGGTCCCTCGTCCCCATGGAGCTGGAGGATCGTCAACTGCTCGCGCTCGGCCGCGCGAACGACCTCGTCCATCGGCGAGTTGACGAACACCCCCGCGACCTCGCAGCGCCGTTTGAGCGCCGCCCCGATCTGCTCGGCGACGGTAGACTCGACGAACCGCGCGCTGCCGGAGTGGTGGATCAGTCCGATCGCCCACACCCCCAGGCCCGCCGCGTGCTCGGCGTCGGCGAGGTTCGTCATTCCGCAGATCTTCACCTTGGTCATCACGTCAAGGGTCGCAGACGGGACCCGCCATCGCGGGTTTGGGGGACCGGACGGCACGGCGCTGCCTGCGTCTGCCGGCGTTCCCTCTGCACTAGGGTTCTTCGAGTGAAGCCGACGGAGCGGGCCTCACGCCGAATCTCTTTCCGCGTTCTGTCGCGGATGACCGGGGGACACCTGGAGCTGATCGAGCCCGACGGGCGCGGCTTTGCCTTCGGCCAGCCCGGCTCGGACCTGCAGGCGACGATCACCGTCCATTCGCCCCGGTTCTACCGGGCGATGCTCGCAGGCAGCGCGGGCCTGGGCGAGGCCTACCGCGACGGCCTCTGGGACACCGACGACCCGGTGACGCTCAACCGGATCGCGTGCCGGAACCTGCCGGCCCTCGATGTCTGGCGCAGGCGGCTCAGGCCCGCCCTCGCACCTATCGAGCGCACGCTGTGGCGCGTTCCCCGCAACACCAGAGGAAAGTCCCGAAGCCACATCTCGGCCCACTACGACCTCGGCAACGACCTGTTCGCGCTCTACCTCGACGAGTCGATGATGTACTCGAGCGCGTACTTCACCGACCCGGACTCCGGTCTCGGCGAGGCACAGCAGACGCGTCTGGAGCGGGTCTGCAGGGCGCTGGAGCTTGGGCCAGACGACCACCTGCTCGAGATCGGGACCGGCTGGGGCGGGCTGGCCGCCTACGCGGCCTCAAGCTTCGGATGCCGCGTGACCACCACGACGATCTCGCGCGAGCAACGCGAGGGGGCCCTGCGGCGGATCGCAGACGCCGGCGTCGAGGATCGGGTCACGGTCCTGCTGGACGACTACCGCGACCTGCGCGGCCGCTACGACAAGCTCGTCTCGATCGAGATGATCGAGGCCGTCGGCTGGCAGTACTTCGACGAGTTCTTCCACCGCTGCTCGGATTTGCTGGAACCGGATGGGCTCTTCTTCCTCCAGGCGATCGTCGTCGACGATCGGGCCTATGAGCTCGAGAAGGCCCGGCACAGCTTCTCGAACGCACTGATCTTCCCAGGCGGCTGCCTGCCGTCCGTCGAGGTGATCCAGCGCTCCATCGCCTCCCAGACGGACCTCAGCACGGTCTGGCTTGATGACATCAGCGCCCACTACGCCGAGACGCTCAAGCACTGGCGGCGTCGGTTCATCGCCAACTACGACCTGGCTGCCGAGCTGGGCTACGACGAGCCGTTTCGCCGGCTATGGACGATGTGGCTCGCGATGAGCGAGGCCGGCTTCCGCGAGCGGCGAATCCGCGACGTGCAGATGCTGTTCGCGAAGCCGCGTCACACCCCGTCGCTCGAGGAGTCCCTGTCGGCCTCCGAGAGTCGGGCCGACTCGGACAGCCTCGCCGACTAGGCGCTAGCTCGTGACCTGCTCGGGCCGCTTGCCGAGGGTGACGGTGAGCTCGGTCTCTTCCCCGTCGCGCAGGACGGTCAGGACGACCTCCTCACCTGGCTCCATCCCGTTGATCCGCGAGATCACGTCGTCCATGCCCGTGACCTCATCGCCGTCCAGCTTGGTGATGATGTCGCCGCCGGTCGGGACCGGCCGTCCCGCGACCATGTCCTGGCCGGACGAGCCGCGGATTCCGGCAGCGTCGGCGGGACCGCCCGCGTAGGCCTCGTCCACCAGGACCCCGCTTTCGGTGGGCAGATCGAGCTGCTCGGCGACGTCAGCGGTGATGTCGCCTCCGCTGATCCCCAGGTATGCGCGCTCGACGGTCCCGTCCTCGAGCAGCTGGTCAGCGACCTCGCGCGCGGTTTCGATCGGGACCGCGAACGCGACGCCCTCGTTGCCTCCGCCCTGGGTCGCGATCTGGGAGTTGATGCCGATCACCCGCCCGGAACCGTCGAGCAGCGGACCGCCCGAGTTCCCCGGGTTGACGGCGGCGTCAGTCTGCAGGACGTCGCTGATGGAAAAGCCGTTGGGGGCCTGGATCTGCCGCGCCTTGGCGGAGATGATCCCGGTGGTCACCGTGCGATCCAGGCCGAAGGGGTTCCCGATCGCGACGACCGGGTCCCCGACCTCGACCTTCGTGGAATCGCCCAGGCTCAGCTTGGTCAGCTCGTCGTCCTCCTCGACGTCCAGCAGGGCGACGTCGGAGGAGGGGTCCATGCCGACGAGTTCGGCGCTGCGGCTCTCGGCCGCGTCCCCGAAGTCGACCTCGATCGAGTCGGCTCCCTCCACCACGTGGGCGTTGGTGAGTATGTGGCCCTCGTCGTCCATCACGAAGCCGGCGCCTGTGGCGGTGCCGTTCGCCTGGCCCGCCTGAACGAACACGACTCCCTTGGAGTCCCTCTCGTAGATGTCGTTGACGGTCATGCCGCCGCCCTCTGTCTGGTCGGTCGCGGGGCGGGCGAGCGCCGGGGCCGCGAGCTCGGGGGCCCGCTCGTCATCGCCGTCGATCCAGCCCGCCTCGATGGCGATCAGCCCGGCGACGGCGACGATGAGCCCGCCGACGACGGCGGACCCGAAAGAGGAGGAGAGAATTCTGCGCCTCATCGCGCAGCAGTCTGCGACGCCGCCCTCAACCGGCTCTAAGTCCCTCCTGAGGGTTGCCTAAGAGACGGGTCGTCCAGGCGCCGCATCGTCGGGCCGATGGCTAGATGAAGTCGTCGGGCCGATGGCTAGATGAAGTGCTCGCGGGTCGATTCCTCGTCCGCGGTCAACTCGCGAACCTTGGCCTCGGGGTCCTCGGCCCTCATCAGGGCCTCGCCGATCAGGACGGCGTCCACCCCGATCTCGTCGAGGTCCTCGAGGGTGGTGCGATCCGAGATGCCGCTCTCGGCCACGACCGCGCGGCCCGCAGGCACGTCGGTGATGAGCCGCCTTGTCGTGTCGACGTCGACCGTGAAGTCATCGAGGTTCCGGTTGTTGATCCCGATCACCTCCGCCCCGGCTGCGAGCGCGCGCTCCAGCTCGGGCTCGTCGTGCACCTCGACGATGCAGTCCAGGTCGAGCGCCTCGGTCTCGGCGTACAGCGCCGCAAGCTCGTGATCGCCGAGTGCGGCGACGATCAGCAGTACGGCGTCCGCCCCGGTGACCGCGGCCTCGTAGAGCTGATAGCCGTCGACGACGAAGTCCTTCTGCAGGATGGGGAGCTCGCTGGCCTCGCGCGCGGCCCGCAGGTCCTCGAGGCCGCCCCCGAAGTGCCGCTCGTCGGTGAGCACCGAGAGAGCGGCGGCTCCTCCAGCCTCGTATGCGCCGACCATGTCCGCGACCGTGACGCCGGCCCGGATCTCGCCGGCGCTCGGTGAGCGCCTCTTGAACTCGGCGATCAGGGACAGGCCGGGACGGGTGAGGGCCTCTCTGAAGGGGCGTCCCTCGCCGCGCGAGGGGAGCTGCTCCCGCAGGCTCTCCACCGGCGTTTCGGCGCTGCGCGTCTCGACGCCCGCGCGCGCGGCGTCAACGAGCTGTTCGATCATGCCCATCGGTCCCGCCAGAGCCTAGTCGGATGACGCGAGCGCGCGGGAGCGATCGACCAGCTTCGCGAGGACGTCACGGGCGGCGCCCGAGTCGACGGACTCACGCGCCTTCCCGATTCCGTCCGCCAGGTCATCGGCGCCTCCCGCGACGAGGATCGCCGCTCCCCCGTTGAGAAGGGCGACGTCCAGAGCGGGTCCCGGCTCGCTTGCGAGGACCTGCCGCACGAGCCGCGCGTTGTGTTCCGGCTCCCCTCCGGCGATCGCCTCGATCGGCGCGGGCTCGAGCCCGAGCTCCGCCGCGTCCGCGAACCATTCCTCGGTCGCACCGTCGGCGAGCTCGATCACGCGGGTGCGAGAGTTGATCGACAGCTCGTCCATGCCGTCGTCGGCCGAGACGACCAGGGCGCGGTCGCACCCCAGCCCGATCAGGGCCTCGGCGATGGTCTCCTGGTAGGTGCGGTCCGAAACGCCCAACAACTGGCGGCGGGCCCCGGCTGGATTCGTCAGCGGCCCGAGCATGTTGAAGATCGTGCGAACCCCAAGCTCCTTGCGCACGGGCACGACATGGCGGGTGGCGGCGTGGTGCTTGGGAGCGAACATGAAGCCGAAGCCGAGCTCGGTGATGCACGTGGCGACCGCCTCGGGCGACAGCTCGATGGCCACGCCCAAGGTCTCCAACAGGTCAGCCGATCCGCACCTGCTCGTGGCGGAGCGGTTGCCGTGCTTGGCAACGCGGCACCCGGCTCCCGCCGCGATCAGGGCAGCCGTGGTCGAGACGTTGAAGGTCGTCGGTCCCCCGCCGGTGCCTGCGGTGTCCACCAGGCCGCCGTCCGGGACCTCGACCTCGGCCGCAAGGGAGCGCATCGTGCGCGCCAGTCCGACCAGCTCCGGGACCGTCTCGCCCTTGGCCCGGAGCGCGATCAGGAACGCCGCGGTCTGCGCCTCTGAGCCACGGCCCTCCATGACCTCGGCCAGGACCGCTGACGTATGGTCCGCCGTCAGGTGGGAGCCCTCACAGAGCTCGTCGATCGCGCGGGTGAGGATGTCGTTGGGCATCGGGATGCGCGCGCCGGCGTCAGTCCGACAGGAAGTTATCCAGCAGGTGCCTGCCCTGCGGGGTGAGCACGGACTCCGGGTGGAACTGGACCCCCTCGGCGGGCAGCTTCCGGTGACGGACGCCCATGACGACGTCGCCGTAGGTGGCGGTCACCTCGAGCTCGTCCGGCAGCTCGGGGTCTGCGATCAGCGAGTGGTAGCGCCCGGCGACGAGGGGGCTGGGAAGCCCCTCGTAGATCGACTTGCCGTCATGGGTCACTTCGGCCTCCTTGCCGTGGACCGGGTCGCCGACGACCACCTTGCCGCCGAAGCCCTCGACCATCGCCTGGTGCCCCAGGCAGACGCCCAGCACGGGCGTGCCGGACTCCGCGAACCCCCTGACGGCCTCGATCGAGATCCCGGCCTCGCCCGGGGTGCAGGGACCCGGTGAGACGACGAGCCGATCCGGCCTGCGGGACAGCAGCTCGTCCACGGTCTCGACGTCGTTGCGCACGACTTCCACCTGCGCCCCCAGCTCACCCAGGTACTGGACGAGGTTGTAGGTGAATGAGTCGTAGTTGTCGAGCACAAGGACCCTGGTGCCCGCGTGGTCCTTCATGACCATTCCGGCTGCTCGGTTGCCAGTTCGATCGCCCGGAAGACGGCCCTGGCCTTGTTGACGGACTCGTTGTACTCGTACGCCGGCTTTGCATCGGCGACGGTGCCTCCGCCCGCCTGCACGTGTGCGACGCCGTCCTTAACGACGACGGTGCGGATGTGAATCGCGGTGTCCAGGTCGCCCGTATAGGACAGGTAGCCGATGGCGCCGCCGTAGGAGCCCCGCTTGACGGGCTCGAGCTCGTCGATGATCTCCATCGCGCGGACCTTGGGCGCTCCCGAGAGAGTCCCCGCGGGCAGCGTCGCGCGGAGCACGTCCATCGGGCCGAGGTCGGGCCGCAGCCTGCCCGAGACGTGACTGACGATGTGGAGGACGTGCGAATAGGTCTCGACCACCATCAGCTCGTCCACGCTGACCGAGCCGTACTCGCTCACCCTGCCCAGGTCGTTGCGACCGAGGTCCACGAGCATCACGTGCTCGGCGCGCTCCTTCGGATCGTTCAGCATCGCCTCGCCTCGGCGGCGATCCTCCTCGTCGTCGCCGGAACGCGGGTAGGTGCCTGCGATCGGCCGGGTCTCGACGCGGTCGCCGGTGACCTTCACCAGGGGCTCGGGCGACGCGCCGGAGATCTCGAAGTCACCGAAGTCCAGGAAGTACATGTAAGGCGAGGGGTTGACGACCCGCAGGCCCCGGTAGATCGAGAACGCCTCGACCGGCACCTCCGCGCTGAAGCGCTGCGAGGGCACCACCTGGTAGGCGTCGCCCGCGCGCACGTACTCGACGATGCGCGCGACGTTCGCCTCGAAGTCCGAGCGGGACATGTTCGGCTGCCAGTCGATGTCGGCCGTCGCCTCGGGAGCCGTGGCCGTGGGCACAGGCTCGCGCAGGCGCTCGCGGATCCAGCCGATCGTCTCGGCGGCGCGCTCATATGCCTGCTCGACGCCGCCATCGTCCACGAAGGCGTTGACGACGATCGAGACCTCGTGCCGCTGGTGGTCGAAGGCGACCATCACGTCGCTGATCATGAGCGCCATGTCCGGCAGCCCGAGAGGATCCGGGTTCGGCTCTCCCAGGGTCGTCTCGACCGTGCGGACCAGGTCATACCCGAATAGGCCGACCGCGCCGCCCGAGAAGGGCGGCAGGTCCTCAGGCTCGGCGATCTCGTAGCGCGACAGGTACTCGGCGACGGCGCCGTAGGGATCCGCCACCTCGCTCGTGCGGTCGGGTGAGCCATCGGGTCCGGCGCCGCCATCCCACTCGCTCAGCACTCCGTCGCTCCAGCGCAGGATCGCGCGCGGGCGAAAGCCCAGGAACGACCAGCGCCCCAGTCGGCCCTGTTCGGCGGACTCGAGCAGGAAGGAGGGGCCGTCACCGCGCAGCTTCAGGAACGCGCTGACCGGGGTCTCGATGTCGTCCACGAAGCGGTGACGCACCGGGATCACGTTGGCCTCGCGGGCGAGCTCGCGGGCGCGGTCCAGGTCGGGCTCCAGGCCGGACGCGGCTGTGGCGGCCGCTGGGGTCACCGGCGTTCCTCCCGGCTCACTTCCGGCGCCCGTTCAGGATGCGCAGAACCTCGGCCATCGAGACGCCCCGCGAGAGCATCAGGACGGCGAGGTGGTAGACGACGTCAGCGCCCTCCTCGGCGATGCGCTCCTCGGACTCCGAGGCGACGGCCTTGACGACCTCGCGCGCCTCCTCCTTGACCTTGTCGCCCGCCAGTCCGGCGTCGTCCAAAAGCTCGACCGTGTAGCTGCCGCTCGGACGGTCCCGCTTGCGCGTGACCAGGGTCCGCTCCAGCACGGGCAGCGCCTCGAACGGAACCGGCAGCGGCTCGCCGGGCGCGCGCGGCGAGTCGGGCGCGGACTGGGCCCGGCCCTCGAGGTCCCGGTAGAAGCACGACCGCTCTCCCGTGTGGCAGGCGGGCCCCGCGGGCTCGACCAGGGCCAGCACCGCGTCCCCGTCGCAGTCGTAGCGAAGTTGAGTGATCCGCTGGGTGTTGCCCGAGGTCGCTCCCTTGCGCCAGATCTCCTGGCGGCTGCGGCTGTACAGGTGCACCTCGCCGGTCTCGAGTGTCAATCGCAGCGCCTCCTCGTTGATGTACGCGAGCGTCAGCACCTCGCCCGTGCGGGAGTCCTGCATCACGCAGGGAGCGAGGCCGCGCTCGTCGAAGCGCACCCTGGCTACGTGACGGGAGATCTCGGCGGCGTCGGTGACCACGCGGCGATTGTACGAACCGCCTGCTCGCGCGCCTGAAGCCGGCGATTCACGACGGACGCGTCCGGACGGCGGACGAAGCCTCGGTCACTCGATTCCGAGCCGGTCAAGAAGGGCGTCGTCGCGACGCCACTTCGGGCGCACCCTGACCCGAAGGTCCAGGAAGACCCTGGCGCCGAGCTCGCGCTCGAGCTGGCCTCGAGCCGCAGTCCCGATCTCCTTGATGCGGGAACCGCCGGCACCGATCAGGATCGCCTTCTGGGACTCGGTCTCGGCCCAGATGTGGGAGTGGACCTCGACCAGGCCGTCGTCGCGCTCGATCACACCGTCGATCTCCACCTCGACCGCATGGGGAAGCTCCTCGCGTGTCCTCCGCAGCACCTGCTCGCGGATCAGCTCCGCGAGCTGCACCTCGCTGGGCACATCGGATCGCTGGTCCGGCGGGAACATGAACGGGCCCTCTGGGGTCAGCTCCGCAAGCCGGGCGATCAGTGGCTCGAGGCCATCGCCGGTGCGGGCGCTGATCGGAAAGACCTCGTCCACCCCGCCCAGCCGGGCGGCCTCCGCGAGGACGGCAGCCGTCTCACCGGTCGTCAGGCGGTCGACCTTGTTGACCGCGCACAGGACCGGCGTATCGGCGTTGGCGGCGAGCAGGGCCTTCGAGATGAACCTGTCCCCCGGCCCGACCCCCTGCTCCCCGTTCACGACCAGCAGCAGTGTGTCCGAATCGGCGATCTCGCGCTCCACCCGGCGCTGCATGCGCTCGGTGAGCGCGTCGCGGGGGCGCTGGACGCCCGGCAGGTCGGTCATCACGAGCTGCCACCTCCCCTGTTCATCGGTGGCGACGCCGCGGATGGCCCTGCGCGTGGTCTGCGGTCGCTCCGAGACGATCGCGACGTGCGCTCCGACGATGGCGTTCACGAGGGTGGACTTGCCGGCGTTGGGTCGACCGGCAAGACCCACGAATCCCGCGCGCGTCACCGTCGCAGCTTCGCCATCACGCGGTCCTGCATCTCCAGCATCTGACCCTCGTCGGTGTCGTGGTCGAAGCCGCAGAGGTGAAGGGTCCCGTGGACGGCAGCCTCGGCGACGTCTGTCGCCTTGTCCGGGCAGATGAAGATGTCGCCGAGCTCGCGCGGGCCGCTGTCGGCGGGCTGGGCGTCGATCGGGAAAGCCAGGACGTCAGTGGCCTCATCCACGCCGCGGTGGACGTAGTTTAGGGTCCGCATCCTCCCCTCGTGCACCAGCTCGATGGCCAGGTGGCCGTTGTGCACGCCCGCCTCGTCCAGCGCGGCGCTCACCGAAGCGCGCAGCTCGGCCGGGACATCTGAGAGGTCCATCGGCTCAGTCCCGCTGCGGTTCTAGTTCGCCGGCGCGCTCCGAGTGCTCACCGTAGGCGGCGACGATCCGCTGCACGAGCTTGTGGCGGACCACGTCCTCGCCGCCGAAGCGGATGAAGCTGATGTCCTGCACCTGGTCGAGGATGTTTCCAACCTCGATCAGGCCGGACTTCGCCCCCTTCTCCAGATCGATCTGGGTGATGTCCCCGGTGACGACCATCTTCGAGCCGAAACCGAGCCGCGTCAGGAACATCTTCATCTGCTCCGGGCTCGTGTTCTGTGCCTCGTCGAGGATCACGAAGGAGTCATTGAGGGTCCGGCCCCGCATGAAGGCCAGGGGGGCCACCTCGATCGTGCCGCGCTCGAAGTAGGAGTTGACCCGCTCCGGGTCGAGCATGTCGTAGAGCGCGTCGAACAGCGGGCGCAGGTATGGGTCCACCTTGGCCTGGATATCGCCGGGCAGGAAGCCGAGCCGCTCGCCCGCCTCCACCGCGGGCCGGGTCAAGATCACGCGCTGGACCTCGCCCCGGGAAAGGGCGGCCGCCGCCATCGCGACCGCGAGGAAGGTCTTGCCCGTACCGGCGGGCCCGATCCCGAACGTGATGGTGTGGTTGCGGATCGAATCGACGTAGCTCTTCTGGTTGACCGTCTTCGGCGCCACCCGCGTGTTGCGGTGCTGCCAGACGACGTCCTCCAGGATCTCGGAGGGGCTGCGGCGCTTGTCCAGTGCCCCGGTGACGGCCTCGATCGTGCCGGGTGCGATCTGGTGGCCCTGTTCGATCAGGCCGACGAGCTCGCCCACGACGTTCTCGGCGGTCCGCACGTCGCCGGCGTCGCCGTCCAGGGTGAGCACGTTGCCCCTCAGGAACAGCTCGCATCCAAGATGGCCCTCCAGGGTCTTCAGAACCGCGTCCTCGGACCCCGCGAGCTCGGCGGCGACGTCGTTGTCGATGGTGAGCTGCCGGCGGGCCAATTACGCGGTTCCAGAGGGTTTGCCGAGACTCTCCCGTACCACAGAGCTGACACGCTTGCCGTCGGCGCGGCCGCCCACCTTCGGCATCAGCGCCTTCATCACGTTGCCCATGTCCTTCGGCTCACTCGCCCCGGTCTGCTGGACCGCGGTGGCGACCAGCTCGCCGAGCTCCTCGTCGGAGAGCTGAGCGGGCAGATAGCCTTCGATCAACTCGGCCTCGGCCTCTTCCGCGCCGGCGGCGTCGGTCCGACCGCCCTCGCGCAGGGCTTCGGCTGCGTCCAGGCGGCGCTTGCGCTCGCGCTGGAGCGCCGCGACCTCGTCACCCTTGCCCTCCTTTCCCTCCTGCTGCAGGGCGTTCACGATCATCCGCAGGCGGCCGACCGTGTCCTTCTGCCCGGCCTTCATCGCGGTCTTCACGTCCTCCTGGACCTGTTCGAGGATGCTCACGGGCCTAAGCGTAGTGACCGCTCATCCGGACCCGGCGCGCGCCGCCCCGTTCGACTCCATGCCCGCCGCTCGCAGCACCAGGCGCAGTGAGGCGTCCGGGCCCGGCCATGCCTGGCGAAGCATCTGGGTGGTCGCGCCCCCCACCAGCACCCGCAGCGCGATCGCCAGGATCACTGCGTCATCGGCCTGCCCGGCGACCGGCAGGAAGTCCGGGATCAGGTCGATCGGGAGCACCAGGTATCCGAGAACCAGCCACAGCATGGCCCGCCGCAGGCGCGAGACCCTGCGATCGCGGGCAAGGCGGCTCACCATCACGACCGCGTCGGGGATGAAGCCGGCCAGGGCCCGAGCGTCCTCACGCCGGCCAACAGCGATCAGGAACGCTACGGCGACCGCGTACAGCCCGACCGAGATCAGGAGGACGCCCCAGGGCCACAGGCCGATGCTCACCCCCGAGCTGTCCCCCCCGGCCGCGATCACGGTCACGGCAGCTGCACCAGCTCAACGTCCCCCAGTGGCATCTGCAGGAACCGCGTGCCGAGCTCGCGAAACGCCTGCGGGTCTTGGGTGCACAGGAAGCGGTAGGTCCCCTCGCCCCGCGACTCCCTGGCGAGACCGCGCTCGGTGAGCACGCGCTGGACCGTGGCGGCGATCGCGTGCCCGGCGCTGACCAAGCGGACGTCGCGGCCGAGTGTGCGCTGGAGCATCGGCCGGACCAGCGGATAGTGCGTGCAGCCGAGGACCACCGTGTCCACCTCAGCGCGCTGGAAGGGCCCGCAGTAGGAACGCACCATCTCGACGACGCGGTCTGAGAAGGGGAAACCCCGCTGGATCACCGCCGCCAGGTCGGGTGCCTCGACCTCGGTGATCGTCAGCGGCCGGTGCTGGGCGCTGAGCGCGCTCCGATACGCCCCACTGCGCACAGTCGCGGGTGTCGCGAGCACCCCAACGTGTCCAGTGTCGGTGACCGCCGCCGCGATCTCGGCCTCGGGCCCGATCACGCTGACGACCTCGACCCCGGCCTCCGACGCTACCCGGCGCGCGGCCTCCACGCCTGCCGAAGTGGCGGAGTTGCACGCGATCACGAGCAACTTTGCCCCGCGCTCGAGCAGGAAGCGGGACACCTGCGCCACCTGCGCGCGCAGCTCCTCCGGACTGCGGGCGCCGTAGGGAAAACGCGCGTCGTCGCCGAGGTAGACGAAATCCTCCTCGGGCAGCGAGACGAGGCACTCATGCAGGACCGTCAGCCCGCCCACGCCCGAGTCGAACATGGCGATCGGCAGGCCCGCGTGGATGTCCTGGCTCATGGGGTGATGATTACCCACGTGCGTGCGGGGTAGCACGGAGCCATGATCTTGAGCCGAATCACGAGGATGCGCGACACTGCCAGAGGCCTGAAGCGCGTCCACGACGCGGGCGGTCCGAAGCGGGTCCGGCTGTTGCGGGTAGAGCGCCCCACGGGGTGGATCATCCCCACCTCTACGGCGGTGGTCGACGTCGAGACCGAGTCGGGCGACACGGTGCGGATCGACCCGGCGCTGCCGGTGCCCTTCCTGTTCGCCTGGGCTTACAGGCTCGCTCGCAAGCTCGGCGTGCCCCTCGCCTCGGACGTCGACCCCGATGACGTCAGCTTCGCCGTGCCGGTCCCGTCCTGGGTCTGGCCGGGCGGGCGCTAGCCGCGCCTCAGCAGCAGCGAGGCCCAGTCGCGGTCCGAGCGGCGGCCAGACTCACGCAGGCCGATCGCCGAGAACGCCTCGGCGACGCCGTCGGCCTCGGTGGCCAGCATGCCAGAGCAGACCAGCGTCGCGGGCGCCTCACCGGCTTCGCCCAGGCGGTGCGAGCACTCGCGCAGGAGCGGCGCGGTCAGGTTGGCGGTCACCGCGGGTGCGCCCGGCAGCGGGCCCTTCCTGACATCCACGCACTCGACCGACAGCGACACGCCGTTGGCAAGGGCGTTTTCCCGAGCGGCCTCGAGCGATGCCTCCTCGCGGTCACAGGCCGTGACGGGCGCCCAGCCGAGCTTCGACGCAGCGATCGCCAGGACGCCGGATCCGGTCCCCCAGTCGGCCAGCGGGCCGCTGGCCTCACCGGACTCCGCGAGGCCGACCAGCAACTCCAGGCAGAGCCTCGTGGTCGCGTGGGCCCCCGTGCCGAACGCCCTGCCTGGATCGACGACGACGTCTATCAGGCCGTCGGCCGCATCCCACCACGACGGCCGCACCGAGAGCCGTCCCGCAACCTCGATCGGCTTGTGGAAGTCAGCCCAGCGGTCGGCCCAGTCGTCCGGGATCGCCGTCGTGGTCACCTCGACGCGGGCGTCGCCGGATGAAGCCTCCACGTCCCCCAGGTCCGGGATCTCGCCGGGGGCTCCGTAGATCGCGTACTCGACGAACCCCGGGCCCCGCTCCTCCTCGACCCCGTTCGGAGCCAGCTCGAGGAGGCTCGACAGCACCGGCTCGGAGTCCTCGGGGCGGCAGCGGACCGCCAGCCGGATCAAGGGCCCCCCGCCTCGCAGCGCAAGTCAGTCGGTCCTGGGAGAGGTGGCGGACTCGCGAGCACCGAGCGACTCGTCCAGACGGCGCGCCAGCTCCTGCTCGTCGTCCCCGAGGTCGCGCGGGACCAACAGCTCCACAACCACGTGCTGGTCGCCGCGCCCACTGCCGCGCAAGGGGGGCAGGCCCATCCCGGGCAGGCGCAGCACCTCTCCGTGCTGGGATCCTGCCGGGATCTCGACCGTCAGCTCGCCCTCCAGGGTGGGGACGGTCAGCTCGCCTCCAAGCATCGCGGTGGTAACCGGGACGTCGAGGCGGGTGACAATCTCGGTGCCCTGGCGGATGAAGCGGTCGTCGGCCTCGACCGAGACCTCGACGTACAGGTCGCCCTGACGCGCGCCGGGATCGCCGGCGTGCCCAGCGCCGCTGATGCGGATGCGCTGGCCGTCCTCGATCCCAGCGGGCACGTCAATCTCCCAGGTGCGCTCGTCGGCGACCCGGCCCGCCCCGGAGCAGGTCTCGCACGGCGTCTCGGCGAGCCGCCCGTCGCCGCCACAGACGTTGCACGGCATCGCGCGGACGACCTGGCCGAAGACGCTGCGCATCTGCTCCTGGACCTGGCCGGTCCCCTCGCAGCGCTCGCAGGCGTGAATCGGCGTACCCGGCTCGGCCCCG
Source organism: Solirubrobacterales bacterium (assembly GCA_021323175.1). GTDB lineage: Bacteria > Actinomycetota > Thermoleophilia > Solirubrobacterales > 70-9 > VGBV01. The sequence goes on from JAJTCK010000011.1 coordinate 22,384, forward strand.
TTCCCATGGCAGTGCTCGCAGACGCTGATTGCCTCGAAGCTGACCTCGCGCCCCGTGCCATCGAGCACGTCGCGAAGCGAGACCTCGACGCCCACCAGGACGTCGCCCCCTGCGGCCGGGCCGCGGGAGAATCCGCCTCCGAACGCGTCACCGAAGAACGTCTGAAAGATGTCCTGGATGCTCGAGAAGCCCGCGGTCTCCGAGCTCCAGCCTCCGGCCCGTAATCCGTCGTGCCCGAGCTGGTCATAGGTGCGGCGGCGCCCGGAATCAGACAGGACCTCGTAGGCCTCAGCCGCCGCCTTGAACTTCTCCTCGGCCTCTGGGTCGTGGGCGTTGACGTCGGGATGAAGCTCGCGCGCCAGGCGCCGGAAGGACTTCTTGATCTCGTCCCCGGACGCCCTTCGGGAGACTCCGAGCACCTCGTAGTAGTCGCGCTTCGCCACCTCAGCCCCTACTCGTCGTAGACGATCTCGAAGAACCGCGAGAGCTCGCCGGCGGCCTCGCGCACGGAGGCGATCGCGGTCGCGTAATCCATCCGCACGGGCCCGATCACCCCGACCGCGCCCAGGTTCCTGTAGCCCAGACCGTAGTTGGCGCCGACCACGCTGACCGAGCGCAGCTCCGGCTGCGGGTTTTCGTTGCCGATCCAGACGAACACCGACCGCTCCTCGAGCGCGGACCGCAGCGTGCTGAGGAGGTTGACCCGGCGCTCCAGCGCCTCCATCAGCTCCTCGGCGTGAGGCAGGTCATCGGAGCGCTGCTCGGAGAGCAGATGCGAGGCGCCGTCGACGTAGAGCGTCTCCTCGGCAGCCGAGTCCTCGATACTCGTGAACGCCGAGGAGATCTCGTGGAGGAAGCTTCGCTCGCTCAAACCCAGCTCGGGGTCGGCCAGCCGCGAGACCGCCACGCGGGCGCCCAGGGCCAGTCCCACCAGGCGCTCGTTCAGGTAGCTCGCCGCCCATTCCACAATCCCGGGATCCACGTCGGCTGCGAAGGTGAAGACGCGCTTGGAGACGACGCCGTTCGAGGCGATCACCACCACCATCACCCTCCGGGGCTGCAGCAGCAGGACCTCGACGCGGTGGATGGTGGCCGTGTTGAGCGGTGGCGCGCTGACGAGCGCGACCAGGTCGGTCACCCTGGAGAGCTCGGCGGTCGTCTCGCGGATGGCCGACTCGACCTCGCGTCGCATCTGCGAGAGCCGCATTTCGCCCTGACCGGGCGCCGGGAGCGACCTCGACCGCTTCAGCAGCTGCTCGACGTAGAAACGGTAGCCCGCGTCGGTCGGAATCCTGCCGGCCGAGGTGTGGGGGTGAGTCAGGAAGCCGTGATCCTCGAGGGTCGCCAGCTCGGCCCTGATGGTCGAGGGGCTCCACTGGACCCCGTGGTCGGATGCGAGCGCTCGCGACCCGACCGGCCTGCCACCGCGCACGTAATCCTCGACCAACGCGCCGAGAATCGCCTGTTGGCGTTCGCTCAACATGCTGAAGAGTCTAGGAGCGGCGGCAGCGCCGCCTGCCGAAGAAAGTGTCAGCCGGGCCGGATCTCGGCTTCAGCGTTGCGAATCAGCTGGTTGCCGCCCTGAGCGGCGACCGTGTCGACCACGATCCGGTCGTCCCCGGCTTCCTTGACTGTGCCGGTCACGACCAGCTCCTGCTCCGGGAAGCCCATCCCTCGAAACTGCACCGAAAGGCGCTTCAGCGCCCTCGGATCGCCACCGGCGACGGCCGCATTGGCACGCGCGACCTGGGCCATCATCCATAGCCCGTGCAGGATGTTCGTGGGGAGCCCGACGGCCGTCGCGAACTCCTTGTCGATGTGAATTGGGTTGAAGTCCCCCGAGGCCCCCGCGTAGCGGTGCGGCAGGTACTTGTCCGGTGTGGTCCGCAGCTCCGGGATCGAGTCCCCCGCCTTGAGATCGGTCATGGTCGCAACCTCCTCGGGGCCTCAGACGCCCCTGACGATGTTTGTCCATGTCCCGCGCACGACCTCGGCCGCGTCCTGGTTCGTCGAGACCGTCTCGAACACGTAGAAGCCCTTCCCGTCCTTCTCGTAGATCTCCTTGCAGGACGGCGCGGTGGTGATCACGTCGCCGACGCACACCGGCTCGCCCCAGACGAACTCCTGGCTGCCGTGAAGCATGGTCGCCAGGTTCATCCCCACTTCCGGATCCAAAATGGCCGGTCCCATGGCGGGCGCGCTGTACACCACGCAGAACATCGGCGGGGCGACCACGTCGCGGAACCCGCCGCTCTTGGCGGCCGCGCGGTCATGGTGCACCGGGTTGTCCGCTCCGACCGCGCCGGCGAACTCGCGGATCTTCTCGAGGCCCACCTCGTACGTGTTGGCCGGCCACTCCTTGCCCACGGCTTCGGTCTTGACGGCCATCAGCCGGGGCAGTCTACGCAAGGGCCCGCAGTGACATGCCGTTCGGGATGGACCCGGGGACGCCGCGGCCGTGGTGGTCCGGGCCGCCGCGAAGCGGGTATGACTGTGGGGTGCCCGGCACGATGCTCAGGCGTGAGCCGGACGGGACGCTCCACCTTCGCCCGGCCGCAATACCTGTCGCGGTCGCGGCGATCGCGCTGCCGATCGTGGCCGCGATGCTGCTGGGGACCGTCACCGTCGGCGGCATCGGGCCTGGGCTCGCTGCGGGCGCGGCGGTCGCCGCGACGCTGATCGTGGTTGCCCTTCGCGCGGCGCCGCGCGAGCGCATGGAGGTCGCGCCAGCCGCCCACGGCGAGCGCCGGGTCCTCGTCGTCGCGACCACGGACGCCACGCCTGGCGCGGCCGCCACGATCGGCGACCTGGCGGCCGGAGCGTCCGACGTGCGCCTGCTCGTGCCGCTGCGGACCCGTCGGCTCGACCGCTGGCTCTCGGCCGAGGACGCCGCGCGAGGCGACGCCGAGCGGCGGCTAGCGCACGCCGCGGGTGCTTTGGTCGCCGCAGGGCTGCCTGTCAGCGGCTCGCTGGGCGATTCGGACCTGGGGCAGGCACTCGAGGACGAGCTCCGCTCGTATGCGGCCGACGAGGTGATCCTGCTCTCGGAATCGGGGGCGCCGGACGAGCTCGGTGACTCCGAGGCACGGCTCGGGCTGCCACTGCGCCGCGTCGAAGCACGTGCTCAGTAGGAGTCCTCCGCGTCCTCGCGCTCGCGGACCAGCGCCGATGCCCGCTCGCGGTCGGGTTGCAGGGAGAAGAAGTCCATGCGACCTCGCCGCACGCCGATCACCCAGGCGAGCACGTTGTCGACCTCGATGCCGCTTCCGGCCCCGATGCCGTGGCTGTGGATCATCGCGATGACGTGGCGATCGCCGGCCGGCTCAATCTCCTTCAGCTCCAGTCTGAACTCCGACCAGGCCTCGTCCCACTCCGCGAACCAGCGTCTGAACTCCTCGATGCCCGTATAGCTGCCAGCGTTGCCCAGCTCGGCGGGGACCTCGACCTGGACGTCGTCGGTGAAGGCCGCAATCGCGGCCTCGTGATCGCCCGCGATCCAGTTCTCCAGCCCGCCGCGGACCAGGCCGACGTTCCGCTGTTCGTCGTCCGCCACTTGTGCGCCCTCAGCTCCTCGGTCGCCTGTCTAGTCGCCGTCCACCTGCAGCACTGCGAGGAACGCCTCCTGGGGCACTTCGACCGCGCCGACCTGCTTCATCCGCTTCTTGCCCTTCTTCTGCTTCTCCAGCAGCTTCTTCTTGCGCGTGACGTCACCGCCGTAGAGCTTCGCCGTCACGTCCTTGCGGACGGCCTTCACCGTCTCACGCGCGATGACGTTGGCGCCGATCGCGGCCTGGACCGGTACGTCGAACTGCTGGCGGGGAATCGTCTTCCGCAGGCGCTCGACCAGGACGCGCCCTTGGTCATAGGAAGCGTCCTTGTGCACGATCATGGAGAGCGCGTCAATCGTGTCCCCGGCGAGAAGCACGTCCAGCTTGACCAGGTTCGAGGGGCGGTTGCCGAGGGGCTCGTAATCGAGCGAGGCGTAGCCCTTGCTCTTCGACTTGAGCTGGTCGAAGAAGTCGAGCACGATTTCGGCGAGCGGCAGGTCGTACTGGATCTGGACCCTCGTCGGCGACAGGTAGTGCATGCCGACGTGTTCGCCGCGGCGCTTCTGGCAGAGCTCCATGACCGGGCCGACGAAGTCGTTCGGGGCGATGATCGTGGCGCGGATGTAGGGCTCCAGCACCTCGTCGATCGTGCCGGGGTAAGGCATGTCAGCCGGGCTGTGGATCTCGACGTACTCGGAGTTGGTCAGCTTGACCTCATAGCGGACATTCGGCGTGGTGGCGAGCAGGTCCAAGTCGTACTCGCGCTCCAGGCGCTCCCGGACGATGTCCATGTGGAGCAGGCCCAGGAAGCCGCAACGGAACCCGAAGCCAAGCGCCTCCGAGGTCTCTGGCTCATAGGAGAGCGCGGCGTCGTTGAGGGCGAGCTTCTCGAGAGCGTCACGCAGGTCCTCGTAGCGGTCGGTGTCGATCGGGAAGAGGCCGCAGAAGACCATCGGGCGAACCTCGCGGTAGCCCGGCAGCGCCTTGCTCGCGGGGCCCTCGCGGCTGGTCAGCGTGTCGCCGACCCGCAGCTCGGTGACCGACTTGATCCCGGTGATCACGTAGCCGACCTCGCCGGCGGACATCCCCGGGGCCGGCTTCATCGCGGGCGTGAAGAAACCGATGTCGTCGATGTCGGCCTGCGTGCCCGTCTGCATCGCCGCGATCGGGTCGTCTTTGGCGAAGGAGCCATCCACCATCCGCACGTAGGCGATTACGCCGCGGTACTGGTCGAACTCGGAGTCGAAGATCAGGGCCCTCGGCGACGCGTCCGGCTCGCCCTTGGGCGGCGGTATGCGCTCGACTATCGCCTCCAGGACCTCGGTCACGCCCTCCCCGGTCTTGGCCGAGATCCTCAAGGGCTCCGCGTCGTCGCCGATCAGGTCCGCCACCTCCGCCGCGACCTCCTCGGGACGTGCACTGGGCAGGTCCACCTTGTTCAGGACGGGGATCAGCTCCAGGCCCGCGTCCACGGCCGCGTAGGCGTTGGCGACGGTCTGGGCCTCCACGCCCTGCGCGGCGTCCACGACCAGGAGGGCGCCTTCGCAGGCGGCGAGGCTGCGCGAGACCTCGTAGGAGAAGTCGACGTGGCCGGGTGTGTCGATCAGGTGCAGGTGGTAGGTCTGCCCGTCCTTCGCCAGGTAGGCGACACGTACCGCCTGGGCCTTGATCGTGATCCCGCGCTCGCGCTCGAGCTCCATCGAGTCGAGCATCTGCGGCACGTGAGTGCGCGCGTCCACGGCCCCGGTCAGCTCGAGGATGCGGTCGGCGAGCGTCGACTTGCCGTGGTCGATGTGGGCGATGATCGAGAAGTTCCTGATGCGCTCCATGGCGCCGCTCAGTATGGCGAGAGGCTTAGACCTCGCGTCCGGCGCGACGCGCCAGACGCAGCACCTGACCCGCCTCGGGCACGCGCAGGGCGAGGACCGCGGCCACGTACACCGCCGCGCCCGCCGCCAGGGCGACTCCGAGCGAGGCGATCTGGGCCGGGACGCTCGTGCCGAGGGCGTCATCCAAACCCAGCCAGACCAGGTAGCTGACCAGCGCCAGCAGCGCCGCCGCGGCGGTCACGCGCATCGCGCTCCAAAGCAGGCGCCCGAACTCGATCCCGTGCAGCACGTCGCGCATCACCAAGGCGTAGAGGACTACGCTCGCCGCCGTGGCGATCACCGTCGAGGCGACGATCCCGGCGACGCCGAACGGGCCGTACAGCGCCAGGGAGGCGATCGCCGTGATCGCCAGGTTGATCCCCGAGACGACGCTGGGCACCCACGGCCTCTGCAGGCTGAAGAAGGTGCGGGTGAAGATCAGAAACAGGCCGTTGAACGGCAGCGAGAACGCGAACCAGAACAGCGCCTCCGCCACCACGTCGGTCTGGGCAGCGTTGAACTCGCCGCGCTCGTAGACCAGGCGGGTCATCGGCTCGGACAGCACCAGGATCGCGGCTGCGGCGGGGATGAGCAGGAGCAGGATCTGGCGCATGCCGTTCGCCATGGTCCGACGCAGGTCGCCGTACTCCTCGCGCGCCGCGAAGCGGGCCAGCGTTGGAAAGAGCACCGTCGCGATTGCGACCGAGAAGATTCCCTGAGGCAGCATGTAGATGCGGAACGCCTTGTCGATCGCGGCTGGCGCCTGGTTGGAGACCAGCGTCCCGAAGAAGCTGTTGATCACCAGGTTGAAGTTGATCAGCCCCAGGCTGATCGTGACCGGCAGCATCAGCAGCAGCACGCGTCGCACGTCCGGGCCGACGTGGCGGGGGAAGCTCCAGTTCATGCGGAAGCGGCCGCTGCCGCCGAACTTGGTGTGGCGCAGATCCCACGCCGGGATCGCCAGCTGGATCACCGTCCCCACCAGCACGCCGATCGCGTAGGCGTAGATCTGGTCCTCCTCCGAGAACTGGGGCGCGAGGACGACCAGCACGGCGATGATCGCGACGTTCCAGAAGAAGGGCGAAATCGCAAACGCCGCGAAACGGTCGTCGCTGTTCAGGATCCCGACGATCATCCCCGTGACTCCGAGCAGGATCAGGATCGGGAAGAGCAGCTGGGAGAGGGTGACGGTCAGGTCCAGCAGCTCGCCCTCGAACCCCGGCGCGAAGATGGGCACGATCACCGGCGCCGCCAGGACGAAGACGGCGGTGAGGGCGCCTAGCACCATCGCCACGAGGAAGATCATCTGCGAGGCCAGCCGGAAGGCCTCACGCCGGTCGCCCTGCTCGAGCTTCTCGAGGAAGACCGGCACGAACGCTGCCTGTATGGCCGCGTCGGCGAACAGGCTCCGCACGAGGTTCGGGATCTGGAACGCGATCGTGAACGCCGACATCGGCCCGCGGATCCCGAAATAGCTGGCGGCGACGATCTCCCTCACGAGCCCCGCGATCCTCGAGAGGGCGGTCGCGAACGAGAAAAATGCCGTCGAGAGCCCGATCCGGCCCTCGCGCCGCTCGAACTCGGGGGGCTCGAACGTGGTGGACGGAGACGGCGGCTGGATCGCCATGAATGTGTCGGTATCCATCGAGATGCCGCCGTGCGGCCGGGCCAATTCGTGCCGTTCCTCCGGTGGGGACGAAGGCCGGGGGACGGCCTCGAACTCCCGGGTGGAGGGGTCGAACGGCTGGGGCGGCACGCGCGGGGCCCCCGGTGGATCGTCGGCTCTGTCGTCGTTTCGCTCGTCGCTCATGATGCTCGTCACGGCGCCTGCGCCGCGAAAGTGGGTTTCGTGCCCTATTCTCATTCGCCGCCCATCTCGTGGGTCTTCTGACCCGCCCAACCCGTGGGCGCGAGCACCCGAGTCAACAGCAAATGGCCAACATCGCCTCACAGAAGAAGCGGATCGCCCGGTCGGCGCGCGAGCGCCACGAGAACCTGCGCTTCGCCAGCACGGTGAAGACGCACATGAAGCGCCTGCAGGGCGCCGTCACCGAGGGAGACGACGCCGCCGCGGACAGCGAGCACCGCCTGCTGATCTCGAAGATCGACAAGGCTGTCCAGAAGGGCGCTTTGCACAGGAACACCGGTGCCCGCAAGAAGTCCCGCGCCGCGCGCATCCGCGCGGGCGAGGTCACGCTCGACGACGCCCGGAAGGGCAAGCGGAAGGGCAGCCCCGCCAAGCCGCGCCCGACCGACGCCGAGTCGGCGTCCGAAGCCGAGTCCGGGGACTCGGACGCAGAGAAGCCCTAGCCGTCCGGCGCGTCAGCCCGCGGAGCCCGCTGCCGGCTCCGCGGGGGCGGCGACCGCCCGGCGCAGTGCGACCGTCAGGGCCACGCCCTCGCTGTAGTCGGATCCGCCCCGGGACCACAGCTCCAGGTCCGCCAGCGCCTCGACCGAGCGCTCCAGGTCCGCGGGGGAGCGGCCGCGCACGCGCGAGACCAGCATCTTGGCCGCGTAGGGGTGCATCGAGAGCCCTTCGGCGACCTGCTTGGGGGGACTGCCGGCCTCCAACTGACGGGCGGCGTGCAGTGCCTGGCGCAGTCGGGGAGAGAGCGAGTAGATGATCCGTGGCAGCGCCTCGCCCTGCGCGACCAGCTTCTCGGCGAGCCGCAGCGTGCCGGCCTCGTCGCCCTCGGTGATCGCGTCGGCAAGGGTCCAGATCGCCTCCTCCGAGGTGTCCGAGATGATCTCCTCGAGCTCGGCCACGCCGACGTGCCCGCCCTGGCCGACCCACAGGGCCAAGCGCTCGAGCTCGTTGCGCAGGCGCAGCTGGCGGGCGCCGAGCCGCCCCACCAGCAGCCGGGCGGCGTCCAGGTCGAGGGTGAACCCGAGGCCCTCGGCGTCAGCGACCAGCCGCTTCGGCAGGTCGCGCTCTCTAGGTGCTTCGAAAACGAGCTGCTCTCCACCGGCCGATTCGACCGCCCTGGCCAGCCTTGCCGGCGGCTTGCCGTGGGCGACCAGCGCGATCGTGGTGTCCGGGGGCAGCGACCCCAGCGCCTCGGCGACTCGCTCGGTGTCGCCCTTGCCCCAGCCGTCCACGCCGTCGGCCAGGAGGTAGCGGCGCGAGGCGGTCAGCGAGATCGCCGCCAGTGAGGCGATCATCTCCTCGGCGTCGGGAGCGCGACGCCCATCGGCCTCGAACAGCTCGAGGGCCCCCGCCCCGCCGTCCTTCTCGGCGCGCGCCCGAAAGCGCCGCCGGGTCTCGGCGATCTTCGCCTCGTCGCTGCCGGCGATCAGATAGGCGGGCTTGATCTCGGCCATCGAGGCGAGTCTAGTTCGGGCACAAGCGCCAAGCCTCAGCCTGCGACCCGCCAGCCGGCCGGGTCCGCCTGGATCAGGACCTCGCCGTGCTCATCCGTGCGCAGGACCGTGAACGGACGCGACTCGAGCTCGCTGAGTGTCTCGGAGGCGGGGTGCCCGAAGGGGTTTTCGCCGACCGAGATCACAGCGAGCCGAGGTGCGGTGCCGTCGAGCAGCCCGGAGAGCCCGGCGTCATCGCTGCCGTGATGGGCAACCTTCAGCACGTCCACCGGCCCCGGCGCGAGCGGAACCGCTTCGGCCTCGGCGTCCCCGGTGAGCAGCATCGAGAAATGGCGCCACTCCGCCAGCAGGACGACCGAGAGCCGGTTCTGCTCCTCTCCGTCGCTCTTCGCTCCCAGGCCGGACACGAGCTCGCGGGGCGGCCACAGCGCGCTCAGGCGAAGGTCGCCGGAGCGCAGCTCCGCACCCTCAACGATCTGGACGGGCTCGGCCCCCGCGGCCGCTGCCACTCGGAGCAGCGCCGGGTCGTGAGCGGCGAGCGCAAGCCGCGCTGGGGCCGCCGCCGACATCACGTCGTCCAGGCCGCCGGCGTGATCCGAGTCGGAGTGAGTGACCAGCACCACGCTTAGGGAGCTGACACCTAGGTCGCGCAGCCGTTCGCCGACCCCGCCACCCGGCGGTCCGGTGTCGACCAGCATCGGGAGGCCGCCGGGCGGGTCGAGCAGGATCGCATCCCCCTGCCCCACGTCGAGCACCCTGACGGTGAGCAAACTCGGCTCCTCGCCGGTCCCCTGGCGCTCGCCCCGCAGGGCGGCGGAGACGGGTCCCGCGAGCGTGAGCGCGCACGCGAGCACGGCGGCGGCGATCGCCGGCCTGGGAGACCGCCGCGGTCCTGCCGGCCTGAAGCGGGTGTGGAGGCCACCCCGTCTGCGTAACACCGCCAGGCCCGCCTCCACCGCTCCGATCAGGACGAAGTACGCCCCCGCGACCGCCAGCGGGCCATCCAGCGAGACGTCCAGCTGAGCCCATCCCGGCGCGCCGAACCATCTGGCGACCTGGGCGATATAGGCCAGGCAGAGCGACGCCACCCAGTTGAGCGGCTCGACAGGGATCGCCGGGACCTGGGCCGCGAAGGAGGTCAGCATCCCGAGCCACATCGCGGGGGCGACTGCCGGCAGCGCCAGCAGGTTCGCCGGCAGGGCTGCGACGGAAAGCGACTCGAAGTGGTGGGCCATCAGCGGCGCCGTCGCGACCGTGGCGGCGGCGGTCATCGCGGCTCCATCGGCGAGCGCGCGGCGGGGGCTGCTTCGCGGCGACCCCGCGCCGAGCAGGCCAGCCAGCCGTGAGGTCCATAGCAGGATCCCAACGACGGCGGAGAAGCTCAGCTGCCATCCGACGTCGCCCGCGGCATACGGATTGACCGCAAGGGTCACCGCCGCAGCCAGCAACAGCGCGTAGGCGCGGGACGACGGGCGGTCCGCGAGCGCCGCCACCAGGCCTGCCGCGCCCATCACGCCGGCACGCTGAATCGAGGGACCCGCCCCCGTCAGCGGGACGTAGAGGGCGATCAGCGCCAGGAGTGCGAACAGCCGCGCGCGGAGGGTCAGCCCCAGCAGGGCCAGCAGCGGCCAGGCGAGCACACACAGCAGTGCGACGTTCTGTCCCGAGACCGCCAGCAGGTGAGCGAGGCCCGAACGCCTGAAGTCCTCGCGCGTGACCTCGTCGATCCCGTCGTCCTGTCCCAAGACGAAGCCGCGCGCCAGTGCCGCCTCGGACTGCGGCATTCCGCGCTCGAGCCCGCGCTCAGCCCGCGAGCGAATCGCGTCGATCCCACCCGGGAACCCTCCCCTGCCTCCGCCGGGAGCCTCAGTCCGCTGTGCCTCCAGCAACATCGCGATCCCGCGGCGCTCGAGCGCGTCCGCGCGCCACGGCTCCGGCTCCCGCAGGACACCCTCGGTCTGCAGCCGGGAGCCCATAGCCGCCTCGGTGCCATGCGGTGCCCGAACCTGCACTCGCCCCGCCGGTGAGGAGAGCTCGAAGGAGATCCCGCCCGGTTCTCGCCTGGGGAAGGACTCGACGGTGCCGGCCAGGGACACGGGCCGCCCGGGATCGGCCCGCAGGGCGCCGCCGTCGATCGCCGCCGTCCGCACCGAGCCAGCTGCCGCGCCCGCCCCCAGCGCCAGCGTCCCGGCGGAGAGGGCCAGCGCGTAGGTCCACGAGACCCCAGCCGGACGTCCGTGCCCGGAGCGGCGCTCATGCGCAACCCACGCAGCCAGCCCCCCGCAGCCGGCGACGCAGCACAGCCAGGCCGTCTGGGCCGCGGCCCACTGGCCGACCAGGGGAGCCAGCGCCAACCCTGTGGCCAACCCGGCCAGGCACGCGTAGCGCCATGAGTCGGGAGGCGGTTTGAGCCCGAGGCTCATGTGGTAGCGGCGGTGAAAGACCGAAAAGAAGAGCGACGAAGGGAGAAGCTGATGACCGACGGAGAGGAACGCATCGACCAGGAGACTGCGGAGGGTGAGGGCGACGGCAACGGCGACCGCGACCCAGGCCAGCCGACCACCGAGCCGCGTGAGAACCCTGAGATCGACGAGGAGAAGCTCCGCCGCACCGAGGAGGAGATGGAGCGCGTCTCGGGCAATTAGGGCAGCGGGCCCCGCCCTCAGGGCTGCAGGCCCGAGCGGAGGGCCTCCATGGTGGACGGGCCGATCCCGCTGATCTCGTCGAGCTGCTCGATCGAGGACAACCCTCCGCTGCGGTCGCGGAACTCGATGATGTTCCGGGCCGTCACCGGCCCGATCCCCTCGATCTCGTCGAGCTGATCAACGGTCGCCGTTCCCAGCGAGACGGGGCCCTGGCCATCGCCCGCGGCGGCGCCAGCCCTACCCGGCACCACGACCTGCTGGCCGTCGCTCAGCCGCGCGGCCAGGTTGATCCCGTCCTGCACGGCACTCCGGACCAGGCCTCCTGCACGCTTCACGGCATCCGCCACCCTGGCGCCGAGAGGGAGCCGGTAGACCCCTGGGCGCACGACGGCCCCCGCGACGTGCACCACGACGTCGCGTCCGGCGTCCGCACCGGGCTCGAACGGCTCGGCCTCGAAGCTCAGGCCCTGCTCAACGCCCGCCGCGGGAGCGCCCGAGGAGCTGATCCAGCGGGCTCCGAGGAGCAGGACCACCACGGCGACGGCTGCGTACACGAGCAGCTGGGTCCGGCTGAGCTCGGGCATGGCCCGACCGTCGCGAGCGCTGCGTCACGCGAGATGCGCGGACCGTGACAACACGCTCGCGGCAGGGAGTGCGCGCGACACGTGCTCTCCGGCTTAGCGAATCTCGAAGCCCGCGAGCCCCTCCGGGTCTTCCTCACTCACGTCGAGCGAAGACACTTGGGCGTGCCCGGGCCCGCTGCCGCAGAAGGACACCATCTCCTCGACGGCCTGTTCGGGGCCCTCGAAGACCGCCTCGACCCCGCCGTCGGCGCGGTTGGTCACCCAACCCGCGACTCCCAGCTCATCCGCCCGCTCCCGCGTCGAGTCCCGGAAGTAGACGCCCTGGACCTTCCCATCGGCGACGACGCGCCGCCGGATCAATACTGGTCGTCGTCCTCGTAGTCGCCCGCGCCCGCGGGGGTCGGGGCGAAGATTTCGGCGACGGTGACGGCCGGCGACTGGACCGACACGCAGCACAGGTCGGAATCCCCGTCGTTCTGGATTGAGTGGTCCGTCGCCGGAGGGACCATCACCAGGTCTCCCTCGGCGATCTCCTGGCGGTCACCCGCGACGGTCATCGCGCCGGCCCCCTTGGTGACCACGTAGACCTGCTCCGACTCCTCGTGGGAGTGCAATTCCTGGTCGATGCCGGGCGGGACCTCCACCCACGTCACCGACATATGCCGAGAGCCGAGCTCTCCCGCATCCATGAGGATCTTGGTGCGGAGCTTGTGCCACTCCTCGAGGGGGGCCTCCGCAAGCCGCCTGACCAGCACGGGCGCTTTCTAGCACACGCCGCCACAAGTCCGCGATCCCTCGCTGTGAAAGAAAGAGGTCCGCTATCGGACCACGAGGTTCACGAGCTTGCCGGGCACCACGATCTCCTTGACCACCTGCTTGCCGTCCACGTGCGCCCTGACCTTCTCGCTGGCCCGAGCGAGCTCCAACAGCTCCTCGTCGGATGCCCCGGAATCGGCGTCGATCCGGTCGCGGAGCTTCCCGTTCACCTGGACCACCAGCGGAAAGGTGTCGCGCCGCAGCAGCGCCGGATCGGCCTCGGGCCACTGACGCTCCCAAACCCGCTCTCCATGGAGCAGCTCGAAGACGTCGCTTCCCAGGTGCGGGGCGAACGGGAAGATCAGCTCGGCCGCGGTAGCCGTCGCGAAGCGGACCGCGGCGTCCCCCGCGGGATCCCCGTACAGCCCGTCCTTGCGCTTGTAGATGTCGTTGACCAGCTCCATCACCGCCGCGATGGCGGTGTTGAAGTGGAACCGCGGCTCTATGTCGCGGGTCACCTTGTCGATGGCCCAGTGCGCCTTGGCGTAGAGCTCGCGGGCGTCGCCGCCGAGCTCGGCAGACTCCGGCGGCTCAGCCGCTCCGTCGGTCCTGGCGTCGACCTCGCGCGAGACGCGCCAGAGGCGGGAGAGGAAGTGGTAGACGCCCTCGACGCCCTGGTCGTTCCAGTCGCCGCCCTTGACCGGCGGGCCCATGAAGCAGATATACGTTCGGGTGGTGTCGGCTCCGAAGCGGTCGACGAACTCCGCCGGGCTCACCGTGTTCCCCCTGGACTTGGACATCTTGGCGCCGTCGCGCGTGATCATGCCCTGGGCGAAAAGGTTGATGAACGGCTCCTGCACGTCCAGGTAGCCGATGTCGCTCAAGGCCTTGCAGAAGAACCGCGCGTACATCAGGTGCAGGATCGCGTGCTCCACGCCGCCGATGTACTGGTCGACGGGCATCCAGTAGTCCGCCGCGTCAGGACCCCAGGGGGCGTCCTCGTTCCGGGGGTCCAGGTAGCGGAGGAAGTACCAGGAGGAGTCGACGAAGGTGTCCATCGTGTCGGTCTCCCGCTTGGCCGGGCCGCCGCACTTCGGGCACTCGGTGTTGACCCAGTCGGTGGCGGCCGCCAGCGGGCTCTGGCCCTTTGGGGCGTAGTCCTCGATGTCGGGGAGCAGGACCGGCAGCTGGTCCTCCGGGACGGGGACCAGGCGGCACTTCTCGCAGTGGACGAAGGGGATCGGCGCGCCCCAGTAGCGCTGGCGGCTGACAAGCCAGTCGCGGAGGCGGTAGTTGACGGCGGGCTCGCCGAGGTCCTTGTCCCGCAGCCAGGATGTGATCCTCTCGATCGCCTCGGGCGAGCTGAGGCCGTCGAACTCGCCGGAGTTGACCAGGACCTCATCGTCGGTATGGGCCACGTAGGGCTCGTCGGGGTTGACCTCCCCATCGGCTGGCTTGACCACCTGGCGGATCGGGAGGTCGAACGCCTTGGCGAAGGCGAAGTCGCGTTCGTCGTGGGCGGGGACGGCCATGATCGCTCCGGTCCCGTACTCCATCAGCACGTAGTCCGCGACGAACATCGGGATCCTCTCGCCGTTGACCGGATTGGTGATCGAGCGCCCCAACGGCACGCCGGTCTTCTGGCGGTCCTCGGAGGCACGGTCCTCGGTCGAGGTGCGAGCCGACTCGTTCACGTAGTCGCGGACCGCCTGCTCCTGCTCCGTGCCGGCGGCCAGCCCCTCGACATCGGGATGCTCGGGGGCGAGGACGAAGAAGGTGGCGCCGAAGAGGGTGTCAGGGCGAGTGGTGAAGACATTGAAGTCCAGATCCAGGTCGTCCTGGTGGAAGACGACCTCGGCGCCCTCCGAGCGGCCGATCCAGTTGCGCTGCATCGTCACGACGTGCTCGGGCCAGGACTCGAGCAGGCCGAAGTCCTCGAGCAGCCTGTCCGCGTAGTCGGTGATCCGGAAGAACCACTGCTCGAGCTTGCGCTGCTCGACCAGGGAGCCGCAGCGCTCGCAGTGGCCGTCGATCACCTGCTCGTTGGCGAGCACGGTGGCATCCACGGGGCACCACTGCACCGGCGCCTCCTCCCGGTAGGCCAGGCCATGCTCGTGCAGCTTCAGGAAGATCCACTGGGTCCAGCGGTAGTACGACGGCTCGTGCGAGCTGATCTCGCGCGTCCAGTCCAGTGAGATGCCCCAGCGCATGAACTGCTCCTTGAACGAGGCGATCGACTGCTCGGTGGCCTCGCGGGGATGCTGGCCGGTCCCGATCGCGTTGTTCTCCGCGGGAAGCCCGAAGGCGTCGTAGCCCATCGGGTGAATCACGTTGTAGCCCCGGCGCCGCCGGAAATGGGCGATCGCGTCGCCGACCGAGTAGCACTTGAGGTGGCCGACGTGCGGCTCCCCTGACGGGTACGGCAGCATCTCCAGCACGTAGTTCTTGGGCTTGGACTCGTCGAATTCGGGCGCGCCGGGATTGGGCACCACCCAGGTGCTCTCGGCCTCCCAGATCCGCTGCCAGCGCCGCTCGATCTCGCGCGGGTCGTAGCGCTCGGCCGCCTCATCTGGGGCCGTTCTGTCGGTTTCCGCTTCCATCGGCCCTGAGTCTACGAGCGCCCGGGTCAGCGCCGGCGGCCGGCGGTGAGCGGCCGGACGCTCCGCGTATAGTCAGCGAGGCGAGTGAAAGGAGATGAGGATGTCTCGACTGATCAGGCTCGACCGGTGTGGCCATACCGAGCTTGCCGCGTGGACCGCGGACGACGCCGACGCGCAGCGTGCGGCGGCCGAGGCGTTTCGCAGGGAGCTCGACACTGGGATGCTCGCAAGCGCGACGCGCCAGGACGGCTCGGCCGAGGTCGTGCGTGAGCTGCCGCTCGACGCCGAGCTCGTCGTGATGCGCCGCCCGATCTCCGGCGGCTGAGTTGGACCCGACCCCGGCCGCACCGGCGGCCACCTCCGGCACCCTCGCCGAGGCGGCCGCGATCCCGTGGCGTCACCGCGCGACCCCGGATACGATTCGCCGGGACCGGCGGCGCTGGACTCTGTGGACGGGAGGGGTCGTCGCCACCTTCGGGGCGCCGGCGGCCGCGGTCGTGGCGTTGGAGCCCCTGACGGCGCCCTTCGCGGCGATCTTTGCGGCACACGGCGCGGCCGT
This sequence comes from Solirubrobacterales bacterium, assembly GCA_021323175.1. Classification (GTDB taxonomy): domain Bacteria; phylum Actinomycetota; class Thermoleophilia; order Solirubrobacterales; family 70-9; genus VGBV01. The sequence goes on from JAJTCK010000011.1 coordinate 38,265, forward strand.
GCTGCACATCCAGGCCGGACGGGGCGCGCGGGCCGTCGTGCCGATCGGGGCAGGGACGGGATCGGGACCCGAGAGGGTCGCGATGGGCCTCCTGGGCGACCTGCTTGGGCACGAGGAGCGCGATCTGCTGTCGCGGACCGGGTTGGCCATGCAGCGGGGACGGCTGGGGACATGGCTCGTCGGGACGCAGGGCGCCCTGATGATCCCGCCGGGCGGGCGGCGCGTTGACTGCTGGTGCGTGCGCGTCTCCGAGCCCGGCGAGTTGCCCGCCGGCGATCGCGTCGCACATCTGCTGCTGGCGCTTCGTGAGGACGAGGAGGGCTTTGCCACGGTCGCCAACTTCAACTTCTCGGGCGCCCCGTGGCGCGTGCGCCGCCGTCTTCCGCAGCGCTCTCGCGAGGCCCTCGACCGTGCGCGGGCGGTCGCGCAGCAGATGGTGTGATGGACCAGGCCGGTCTCGACCGCCTGCAGCACCGCACGATCAGGGTGCTCGTCGCAGCGCAGATCTTCGGCGGCGGCGGCTTCTTCCTGGGATTCGCGGTCTCGGTCCTGCTGGCGCGCGAGCTGACGGACGACGACTCGCTGATCGGGATCCCCGTTGCGATCGCCGTGGCGGCGGCCGCGCTTTCGGCGGGGCCGCTCGGCTCGTGGATGCAGCGCTCGGGGCGACGGCCCGGGCTCGCGGCCGGACAGCTCTGCGGCGCGACCGGGGCCGTCTGCGTCGTGCTGGCTGCGCGGGCAGACAGCTTTCTGCTCTTCTGCGGGGCCATGGCGCTATTCGGCGCTGGCAACGCTTCGAACCTGCTGGCGCGCTACGCCGCAAGTGACCTGCCGACGCCCGACCGGCGCGGCCGTGCGATCAGCATGGTGCTGCTCGCCACGGCCGGCGGGGCGATCCTGGGGCCGAACCTGGCCGAGGCGGCGGGCGCCCTCGGGGACACGCTGGGCGTACCGGACGAAGCCGCCCCGTTCGCGTTCTCCGCCGTGGCGCTGGTCATCAGCGCCGGCATCGTGCTGGTCGGCCTGGCCGGGCCGGCGACCGCTGGGGCCGGCACGGACGCCGGGGGTGTGGAGCCGGTTTGGACGCGCATGGCGCTGACGGGCGCCGCAGCGATGGTCCTGGCCAACGTGGTGATGGTGGGGATCATGACCATGACGCCGATTCACCTGGACGACGCCGGGCAGTCGCTGGGCGTGGTGGGGCTGGTCATCTCGCTGCATGTCGCGGGCATGTTCCTGCCGTCGCCCGTGACCGGCGTCCTGGTGGACCGGGTCGGGCGACTGCAGGTGATCGGTGCTTCCGGGGGGGTGCTGGTGCTGGCCGGTGGCCTCGCGCTCCCGTCGTCCGGACACGACACGGGTCTCGTCATCGCGGCGCTCGTGCTGCTGGGGATTGGATGGAACCTCGGCCTGATCGGCGGCAGCACCCTGCTGACCGACTCCATCCCGCTCTCGCAGCGTGCCCGCGCCCAGGGCCGCGCGGACCTCGCGATGGGGCTCGCCGGGGCGCTCGGCAGCCTGGCGTCAGGCCCGGTCATGCACGGCGGGGGGTTCGGCGTGCTCGCCCTGGTCGGCGGGTTCATGGGAGCGGCGCTGGTCGTGGTGGCGCTGAGGGCGGCGTCGTTCGCGCCGCGGCCGGCGGAAGCGGGCTGACCGCCGGCAGGCCGAGGCCGGCTGCGTGACCGAACTCACCTCGGGACCGGGGCCGGCGGCTAGAGTGCCGCACCGATGCCAGCCAAGGAAGAGAGCATCGAGGCGCTGGCCGCCGAGCTTCACGGCGAGGTGATCGTTCCCGGCGCCACCGGCTTCGACGACGCGCGCTCCATCTGGAACGGCATGATCGACCGGCGGCCCGCGATCATCGCCCGCTGCTCCGACGAGTCCGACGTCGCCGCGGCCGTGCGCTTCGCCTCGCACAACGACCTGCCTCTGGCGGTGCGCGGGGGCGGGCACGGCGTCGCCGGGCAAGCGATCGCCGACGGGGGGGTCGTGGTCGACCTCTCGCAGCTGCGCGCCGTGGCGGTGGACCCGGTCGGCCGCACGGCCACCGCCCAGGGCGGGTGCACTCTCGCCGACCTGGACGCGGCGACCCAGGAGCACGGGCTGGCGACCCCTCTGGGGGTCGTGACCAAAACCGGCATCGCAGGCCTGACGCTGTCGGGAGGAATCGGCTGGCTCCGCCGCAAGCACGGCTTGAGCTGCGACAACCTGATCTCGGCCAGGGTGGTTACCGCGGAAGGCGAGGTCGTGATTGCCTCCGAGGAGGAGAACGCCGACCTGCTCTGGGGACTGCGAGGAGGGGGCGGGAACTTCGGCGTGGTGACCTCGCTCGCCTACCGGCTGCACCCGATCGGGCCCCAGGTCCACTTCTGCTTCGTGCTCTTTCCGGCTGAGGAGGCGGCCGAGGTGCTGCGCGGAGTCCAGGCGCACCTGGACACGACCGGAGACCCGATCGCGCCCCTGGGAGTGCTGGGGCACGTCCCCGAGGCGGACGAGATCCCCGCCGAGGCGCACGGCCGCCCCTACGTCGCAGTGGTGGCGATGCACACCGGTCCCGCAGAGGAGGGGGCCGAGGCCACCGCTCACCTGCGCTCGCTGGCGGAGCCGCTCGCTGATCTGAGCGGGACGATGCCCTATACGGAGGCGCAGGGCGCCCTGGACGAGGATTACCCCGACGGATGGCGCTACTACTGGAAGTCGATCAACGTAGGCGGGCTGAGTGACGAGGTGATCGCGGGGCTGACCGAGTGCAACGCGGCCGCCCCCTCCCATCACTCGACGATCGACGTCTGGTTCCAGGAGGGCGCGATGGCCGAGGTCGGCGAGACGGACACCGCCTTTGCCAACCGCCGGGCGCCGTACCTGCTCGGAATCGAGGGCAACTGGGAGCCCGACGGCGAGGACGCGGAGAACGTTGCCTGGGTCCGCGCGACCTACGACCTGATGCGACCCCACTCCGACGGGGGCGTCTACCTGAACTTCCCGGGGTTCCTGGAGGAGGGCGAGGACTTGATGCGGAGCGGCTACGGCGACAACTACGAGCGCCTGGCGGCGCTGAAGGCCAAGTACGACCCAGGCAACCTATTTCGGCTCAACCCGAACGTCCCCCCAGCGCCACAAACCGGCGGAGCGCGGCGCGGGCGACGCGGGAGGGCTTGAACGGGGCGGGACCTGGTGCGAACATATGTTCGTATCAGATGCACGACGAGCCGCCAATCCTTCACGCCGATGCCGATGCGTTCTTCGCCTCGGTGGAGCAAAGGGACGACCCGGCGCTGAGGGGGAGGCCGACGCTCGTCGGCGGCGGTGTCGTGATGGCCGCCAGCTACGAGGCGAGGGCTCGCGGGGTCAGGGGCGGGATGGGGGGACGACGGGCGCGGATGCTGTGTCCGAACGCAGTGGTGGTCCGGCCCCGGTTCTCGGCGTACGTCGAGGCGAGCAGGGAGCTGTTCCGGGTGTTCGAGGAGATGGCGCCATCGGTGGAGGGCCTGTCGATGGAGGAGGCGTTCCTGGATGTGCGGGGACTGGAGGAGATCTCAGGTACGCCGGTGGAAATCGCGCGAACGTTGAGGCGGAGGGCGCGGGAGGAGGTGGGTTTGGCGGTGACCGTGGGGGTGGCGCGGACGAAGGTGCTGGCGAAGATGGCGAGCCGCGCGGCCAAGCCGGACGGGCTGTTGGTCGTGCGCGCCCAAGAGGAGGCGGAGTTCCTGCATCCGCTGCCGGTGGAGGCGCTGTGGGGGGTCGGACCGAAGACGGCGGAGAGGCTGAGGGGCCGGGGGGTTCGGTTCGTGGGGGACATCGCGCGGATGGACGTGACCGTGCTAACGGGGATCGTGGGTGGACATGCGGCCCGGCACCTGCACGCGATCTCGCGGAACGTGGACCGGCGGAAGGTCCGCTCGGGGCGGGGCCGGGGGTCCTTCGGGTCGCAGTCGGCTCTGGGCAGGTCGCGGCGGTCCCGGGCGGAGGTGGATGCGGTGCTGGTGGCGCTCGCGGACCGGGTGAGCCGGAGGATGCGGGCGTCTCGGCGGGCCGGGAGGACGGTGACGCTGCGGTTGCGTTTCGTTGACTACACGCGGGCGACGAGGTCGAGGACGCTGCCCCACCCGACGGCGGGGACGGGCTCGATCCTGGCGGCGGCCCGGGCACTGCTGGAGAACGCCGAGGAGATGGTCCGGCAGAGGGGGATCACGCTGGTGGGGATCGCGGTGACGAACCTGGCGGGGAAGGGGTGCGGGGCGCAGCTGGAGTTGCCGCTGGAGGGGCGGACCGATCAGGGGGCGCTGGATGCGGCACTGGACGAGGTGAGGGAGCGGTTCGGGCCGGATGCGATTCGGCGGGCGGCTACGTCGGCGCGGGATCCGTCATTGACGCCGTGGCTGCGACCTGGTGAGGAGCCCGAGCGAGCGACGGCCGCGCGGCGGCTGGGGTCAGGCGGACGGTCGGCCGGC
>JAJTCK010000155.1 GCA_021323175.1 Solirubrobacterales bacterium
CGGGCGAGGTGTGCCAGACCAGCCTGCGCGTAACGACGCGCGCCGGTGCGCAGGCCATACGCGATGTCCTCGAGGAGCTTGCAGCGGGCGTAGAAGACGGCCCGCTCACGGTCGGCACCATCGAACTGGCCTTCGTAATAGACCAGCGTCAGGTCGAAGATCTCGGGACCGAGGTCCCGGTAGATCAGCGCGAGGTCGCGAACGGGATCGGCGATGGCCGCGTCGGTCCAGTCGATGACGCCCATGATGGCGTTCGCCTCGACGTCCACCAGCAAGTGCTCTGCCCCAAGGTCGTTGTGGCAGAACGCCGCAGCACGGGGTTCCGCCGGCGGCGTCCGGTCGAGGAAGTCCTCGACCGGACGGCAAGTCGCCGCGGGCAGGTGCCCCGCGACCTCCCGGTAGTCCCGTTGGGCGTCCTCTCGCCACGCCGTCAGCGGGTAGGTGTCCCGCTCCACCAACGGCTCGATCTTCTCCATGGGTGCCCGGTGCAGGTGGCCGAGGAACCCGCCAAGCGCGGGCGCCAGCCGCGCGGGCTCCGCCACCGGGCGATCCATCAGGGGAACGCCGGGGAGCCTGAAGTACGCCAGGACACCCGCCTCGTCGTCGGCGAAAACCGGCTTCGGGACCGGCAACGTGGACAGCTCGGCCACTACGGCCAGTAGATCCGCCTCGCGCCGAGTCAATTCGCTCCGGCGGGCGGGGTTGGTCTCCTTGCTCACCCGGACGATCAACTCGCCGTTGACCTCGTACGCGGCGTTGTCCGACTCCTCTCCCAGCCTGGCTACGGATCGGACCTCGTAGCCGGGCAGGCGGCGGGACAGCAACGCGCGGATACCGTCGATCACCCCTGTACCTTTCTCCACCAGGAGAAGCCCGCGGCCAGGAGGCTACGGCCTCGGCCCTGCCACGGCCCTTCCCTCGTGGGTATCACAACTTCTCCGCCGCCGGGCCGGGGGACGCTCCATCCGGCGCCGTATCGGCCGGACCTTCGGCATCGCTGCTCAAACCAACGTGCCGGAGCAGGAGCAAGGCGAGAACAGCCATGCCTACCACGATGGCGGCGCTGGTGATGGCGGTCAGCTGCAGCCCCTGGATAAAGGCATCGCGGGACGCGTCGAGCAGTTCGGCGGCGAGGGGATCTGGGAGTCGGTCGGCCACGCTCACGGCACCGCCCAAGGTGTCCCTCGCCGCCTCAGCGGCGCCGGGCGGAACTCCGTCCGGGAGGGCACCGGCGACCTCACTCCGGTATACGGCCGTGCCGATGCTCCCCAAGAGCGCGATACCGAGCGCTCCGCCGAACTCGGCGCTCGTCTCGGAGATCCCCGAGGCCGCCCCGGCCCGCTCGGGCGGAGCTGCCCCGACGATCAGGCCGGTCGCCAGGGTCCCCACCGGGGCGACACCCAGAGAAAAGACCACGGACCCGGCCACGAGGCCCGCTAACGCGGAGCCCGCCCCGACCTGCACGACCAGTCCGAAGCCGACGGCAGAGAGCGCCAGGCTGGCGGACATCACGAACGCCGGGCGGACCCGGCGCGCGACCAGCGGGGCCAGCATGGAACCGGCGACGAGCCCGCCGGCCGACGGCAGCGTCCACAGGCCTGCCTCGAGCGGCGAGAGCCCCAGCACCAGCTGCAGGTACTGCGCGATAAAGAAGAAGATCCCGGCTATCACGAAGATGCTGAGCAAGAACGCGGCCAGCGACGCGCTGAACGCTGGCGCCCGAAAGAGCCGGAGGTCGATCAGCGGGTCGGTCAGAGTTCGTTGCCTGCGGACGAAGACCGCCCCGATGGCAAGCCCGACCAGGATACAAAACACCGGCAGCCATTCGAGGCCGTAGGCGGCGATCTGCTTGAGGCCGTAGATCACCGCCAGCACGGCGGCGAGCGACATCGCGGAGCTGATGAGGTCCAGCCTGCCTGCCTCGGGATCGCGGAACTCGGGCAGCAGCATCGGTCCCAGCACGAGCAGCAGCGCCATCACCGGCACGGCGAGCAGGAACACGGATCCCCACCAGAAAAACTCGAGCAGCAGCCCGCCCGCCAGCGGCCCGATGGCGGCGCCGGCCGCGAAGCTGGTGGCCCACACCCCGATGGCGAAGGCGCGCTGATCCGGATGCAAGAACATGTTGCGGATCAGGGAGAGGGTGGAGGGCGCCAGCGTGGCCCCGGCGACGCCGAGCACGGCGCGTGTGATGATCAACATCTCCGCACTGTTGGAGAAAGCAGCGAGCACCGAGGCGGCTCCGAAGGCGGCGGCCCCGATCAGGAGCAGTCGCTTGCGCCCGATGCGGTCGCCCAGAGTGCCCATCGTGATCAGAAACCCGGCCAACAGGAACCCGTAGACGTCCATGATCCACAAGAGCTGGGAGCTCGTGGGCTCGAGGTCCGCGCTGAGCTTGGGCACCGCCAGCTCCAGCACGGTCAGGTCCATGGAGTAGAGCAGGCAAGGCAGGGCGAGCACGGCGAGCCCGATCCACTCCCTGCGTCCGGCCTTAGGCGCTCCATCGACAATGTTGACTGCTCCTTCGGTCATGCCAGATCCTTCCTAGTTGTAGTGCTTGACCTGCGGCCACAATTCCTGGAGTGAAGCTATGGGATCCCGGCAGACGTAGACCGGAAGGTTATCTTCGTCGGGCATGCAGTATTCGCACCGGATCGTGGCCTTCTGCTCGAGGCGGCGGAACACCGTCTCGAGGTCGGCGCGAGGGACTCCCACGGAGATGATGATTTTGCCGCTGCAACTCCCTGGCCCCCAGACGTGGTAGCTGTTGTGCCCGCTTATGGCCCCGGGCAGCCCGTACTCCGGGCCGAAGAAGTCCACCGCCCCGGCCTCGCC
>JAJTCK010000156.1 GCA_021323175.1 Solirubrobacterales bacterium
CGAGCAGGCAGGTGCGCGTCAGCGCCTGAATCTGGTCAGGATGACTGGATCGCGATAAGTTGACCGCGTGGGAAGAGGGCGTAGTTGGATCGCGGCGACGTTCCTGTGCGCTCTTTTCATGTCGGTTTCGGTCGCTGCGTGCGGCGACGATGACGACGGGGGTGAGGAGGGAACCGAGCAGGCCTTGGTCGTGCTGGAGTCGGGCGACATCGCGGACGTTGGCGACCTTGGGGGCGCCAACGTCGGCGTGGTCGAGGGTTCGGTCGCAGAGGACTATGTGAGGGCGGAGGCCCCCGCTGCCCGGATTCGCAGCTATCCCAACGGCTTCCAAGCCGTCCAGCCCGTCAGAGTCGGACTGATTGAGGCCGCTGTGCTGGACCAAGCCCTAGCGGAGGACGAGGTCGAGAACCAGGGCAGCGCGGCGGCCTCGAATTACGCGATGAGAGTGAGGCGCGTCCCCGGATCCGTTCACATCGCGAGCACCTTCTCACCGTGAGCGGGTCCAGGCGCGGCTAGAAGAACTTTGCGGCCAGCCGCTCGATCGTTCCCTGGGTGCGTACCGTGCTGGGGCCGAGGGCCCGCTCGATCGAGCGCCAGTCCAGGGATGACTGTTGCGTGCCGCTGCTGGGGAGCCAGTAGAGCTCCGCCTCGTCCAGGGTCAGCCGATCCCTCTCGCTCGCCAGCGACATGACGCGCTTCTTGGCCGCCGCCGACGGCTTGTCGAGCAGCAGGGCGACCTGGAGCTTGCCCTTGGAGGCCTGAATGGCAGCGGCCGCAAACGGCTCCTTGGCGGCGATCTGGTTCACCCGGTCCGCGCTGCGCAGGTAGACCGGGACCTCGAAACCGAGCTCGTCGCGCAGTCCCCCCTCGATCGCCTCGATGAGGCTCGAGTCGCTCTGCCGGCCCGGCGCCGTGAAGACCACGTTGCCGCTGGTTTGGAAGGTGGCGACGTCCTCCAGGCCGGCGGCCTCGAACGCCGACCGCAGCCGCTCGGCCGGGGCCTTTCGGGTCTCGCCCAGGTTGACTGCGCGCAGAAATGCTGCATATCGCGACATCTTCAGAGGGCAGCTTGCCGGACTAGTCGATCAGTCGCTTAGTCAGGCGGCTGACGGCGATACGCCAGAGCACGAACGCGAACAGCACCAGCGAGAGGAACCGGAGTACGTCCACGGCCTCGAACCCGAACGCCGCGCCGCGCACCAGCTCGACCAGCTGGTAGAGGGGATTCACGTTTGCGACGACCTGGAGGCCCTCGGGCAGCTGGTCGATCGGGAAGAAGGTGCCCGCGACCAGGAACAGCGGGGTGATCACGAGCGTCGTCACGTAGTTGAACTGATCGATCTTCGCCACGCTCGCCGCGACGGCGACGCCGAATCCCGCCCAGCCGAGCGCCGTGATGAGCGCGAACAGCGGAACCAGGAGCATCCCCCAGGTCGGGCTGAGGCCGAAGGCGATGCCGACGATCAACGGGAAGCATCCGAAGAACCCCGCCCGTAGGCCGATCCAGAGCATCTCCGCCGTGACCAGCTCCTCAACGTCAACCGGGGCGGCCAGGATCGCGTCGTAGGTGTTCTGGAAGCGCTCCTTGACGAAGGTGCCGAACATCGCCGGCAGCGCCGACGAGAAGATCACGGCGGTGGCGACCATCCCGGTAGAGACGAACTCGGCGTAACTCAAGCCGTCCACGCCGTCGATCAGCGTCGCTCCGAGCCCGACGCCGAACGCGAGCAGGTAGACGATCGGCTCGAGGATGCTCGAGAATGCCGTGCCCTTCCAGTAGGTCTTGAAGTTCGCCGCCTCGCGGCTCATCACCCCGGCGATCGCCGCCGGCTCGAGCCTGCCCATGCGCTGCCTGGGGGCGGGGACGGAACTCACTCCGCCAGCCTCTGGATACGGAGGCGGATCATTCCGCCTCGACCTGGATACGGAGGTGGATCATTCCGCCTCGACCTGGATACGGAGGCGGATCATTCCGCCTCGACCTGGATACGGAGGCGGATCATTCCGCCTCCTCGCCGGTCAGGATCACGAAGACGTCCTCCAGCGTCGCGGCGCGGCGAATCGCGTCATCGGGCACGGCGCCGTTCGTGGCGTTCTCCGAGCCGACGATCGCGATCGCCGGGCCTGCCGGACGGACGGTCAGACCCTCGCTCTCGGCCAGTGCCCGCGCCTCGGCGAGGCGGTCCGGTGGCCCGTAGAGCTCCGCGGTCTCACGCCCGGCGTGCTCGGCGATCAGCTCGGCCGGAGTCGCGCGCGCGATCACGCTGCCGTGGTGCATCACCGCAACCTCGTCGGCCAGCCGCTCGGCCTCCTCGATGTAGTGCGTGGACATCAGGATCGTCTTGCCCTGCGAGCGCAGGCTGTCGATCAGGGACCACAGCTCCGTGCGGATCTGGGGATCCAGCCCAACGGTGGGCTCGTCGAGAAGCAGCAACTCCGGCTGGTGCACCAGGCCTCGCGCCAGCAGCAGCCGCCGGCGCATGCCGCCGGAGAGCTTGTCCACGGCCTCGTGGCGGCGGTCGGCCAGCCGGGCGAGCGCCAGGCTGCGGTCGACGGCCTCGCGCACGTCCTTGACGCGGTAAAGGCGGGAGTAGACCGCGAGGTTGTCCTCGACCGTGACGTCCACATCGAGGTTGTCGAGCTGGGGGACGACGCCCATTCGCGCCCGCGCGTTCTTGGAGTCGGAGGGAAGCTCGTGCTCGAAGACCCGGATCTCGCCCTCGTTGGCGATCACCTGTCCGGTCAGCATCCGCATCGTCGTGGACTTGCCGGCGCCGTTCGGCCCCAGCAGGCCCAGGCAGATCCCGCGCGGGACCTCCAGGTCGAGGCCGTC
>JAJTCK010000157.1 GCA_021323175.1 Solirubrobacterales bacterium
ACGCCGCGCATGCCGCACCGCGTGGGTGACGAGGCCGTCGATCTCGATCGAGAGCTCGTCGAGCTGATTGACCGTCTTCGCCTCTCGAGCCTCCGAGAGGATGCAAAGAAGCCGGTCGAGAACCTTGTCCACGAGCTCCCGGCGCTTGCGCACGAAGAGCTGGGTGATCCATGCGAGGCCTGAGCCGATGCCGCCGCTCGCGAACAGGGCGAGCCACAGCCACTCGCCGTAGCGATCCATGAAGGTCATCTGCTCGCGGTTGAAGTAGTCGATCGCGCCCTGGTGGTTCGGCAGTGTGGCGCTGGTCGAGGTCTCGATGTCGGGCGCCTTCATCAGATTTACCGAGGGGGCGCCTTGCGCGATCCGCGACCGCATCTGGAAAAGGTATTGCGCCACCTTCGAGATCACGACCCGGTCCGCCTCCGTGCGGGCCATCAGCCGATAGGATACAGCGACCGTCTTGACCTCTTCCTCGGGGAGCTTCGGGCGGCCGCCAAGGCTTCCAACGGGAATCGTCGCCGTCGAGAGGGCAGGCGTCTTGAGCGCGAGCGCCTCGGACTCGTCGACCGGGACTACGGTCACCTTCCCGTTCGAGGCCGCAAGAACCGCGCTCATGATCTCGGCTGTCTCGCGGGCCACCGGCGCCGCCATAAGGGCAAGCGCGTCGATCCGCTTCGAGGCAAAGGCTTCCGCGACCGCCCCCCGCTCGAGCGACACAAGCATAAGGTGGGGAGAGGCGAGATCGTAATGCCGGAGCACGCTGTCGATCGCGGGAAGGTCCGCATCGTGGTGGCTGACGACGCCGAGGCGTTTATTGGCGAGACCGGCAAGGTCGGTGATCTTGTTCGCGGTGGGCGCCACGACGATGAGGGCCTCCTCACGCAGGATCGCGACGGTCGAGCCGTTGACCGGCAGGAGCACGTCGGGGCGGACCACCGCGAGAACGGTCTTGTTCTGCTCAAGCGCCGCGGCACTGCTCTTTACGTCGTCGAAAGCGACGACGCGCAGGCGGATGTCGCGCCTGCGCTCGGCGAGAGCCTCTGCGTAGGCGGCGATGAGCCGCGCCTCGGGCCCGTCGCGCGGACCAACCGCCACCGAAAGCCTCGTCGGCGAGCCGAAGTACCAATAGCCCAGGGCCGCGAGCCCGGCGCAGACGGCGAGCCCGATGGCCGACAGGAGGATGACCCGGTCCTTCCGGATGCGAAGAAAACGCCACATCTGCAGGTACAGCTCTGCGCAGCTTCCCGATGACCTCGAAGGACAAGCGCTAAGCCTTAACACGCGCCTGCGTCGTCGTCACAAAGCTCCGGTCGGCGCCGACGTCATTCTGTTCCGGGAGGGGAGCCCAGCACGCGCCGTGCACGTGCTCACGTCGGGCTTCGTGAGAATGGCGCAGACGACGGCAAGCGGCGCGCGCGTCATCCTGCGCTACGTCGCACCCGGCGAGACCTTCGGCACGCCGGCGTTGCTCGCCGGAGGCACCTACTGACCCATCCTCTAGGGTCTAGCCGGTGTGCGCTACGCTTCGAGCGGTTCTGAGCGAACTCTCTTTCCCGCAAGGCTTTTCGCCTCCACAACGTAGCGCCCACTCCCGGCTTCACGAGCGTGCAGAAAAGCTGCTGAAAGGAGGGTAGCGGGGCTCACTGGCTGAAATAAACCGTCACTCCCCGGCGCAAACAGGACCTCAAAGGTTTGCAGGCCGCTATGCCGCCCAGGGCGCCAGGTGAGCAGCATGTTCTGACGCCCCGTCGGGCCAAGTTGGGGCTCCGCTGGTAGATGCGTTGGGCTGCCTGGCTCCTCTGCGCGAGCTTTCTCCACCAGGACCACCGTCACTGATGGGAGAAGGTTTAGGTCGAGCGATAGTCCGCTTGCCACGACAGCCTTCTCAACCACCTCGAGAGACGTCACCACCATTCGCGCGTTGAACGACCGCTTCCGCCAATCCCTACGCGGCGGGATGCTGGTCATGACCGCTGGCGTGATCGCGTTGGGCCAAGAGCGCCAACTGAAGATCCTCGAAGCCGTCGCTCGCTTTAACTCCTTTGACGAGGACAACGACCCGTACGGTGAGCACGCCTTTGGGGCGCTGGAGATTGAGGGCGAGCGCCTGTTCTTCAAAATCGACTACTACGACCAGAGCCTCTCAGCGCACTCGCCGGACCCTGCCGACGAGAGCGTTACCAAGCGGGTGCTAACGATTATGCTGGCTGAGGAGTATTGAGGAGCCGGAAGTCGATCTGGGGCACTGAGGTGCCCTCGCGCTGTATCATGCGCAAGGAGAAGCACAATGGCTTTCAGCGTGAGCAGTCCGGCGTTCGGTAACGGCGAACCGATTCCGAAGAGGCACAGTCGGGCTGGCGGGAATGTGTCTCCCGCGCTCGAGTGGCGCGACGCTCCTCCCGGAACAAAGAGCTTTGTGCTGATCGTAGAGGATCCCGATGCCCCGCGCGGCACCTTCCGGCACTGGGCGATTTTCAACATTCCTGGTGCGACCACCGAACTCGCGGAGGGCGCGGGGTCCGCCTCGACAGAGAGCCTGAAGCATGGGGTGAACGACTTCGGCAACGCTCAATATGACGGGCCACAGCCGCCTCCTGGGCACGGCACGCACCACTATCATTTCCGGGTCGGAGCTTTGGACGTAGTCACACTCAATGTGCCACGACAAGCTTCAACGGTGCAGATTTGGGAAGCGGCGCAGCCTCATCTAATAGCCGACGCGCAGATCGTTGGCACCTTCACCGGTTGACGAGTCCAACGTAACGAGCGCGGCCCAAGTCACCAGCGGCGTGGGTGGTACGTCGAGATGAGC
>JAJTCK010000066.1 GCA_021323175.1 Solirubrobacterales bacterium
TCCCTCCATCAGCGTGGGGGCGGCGCGGGTTTCGATGCCCGGCGGCGGGGGATCCGGGTCGCCGTCGTCGCACAGCATCCCGTCGAGCAGCCCCGAGTACATGGAGGCAACCCCCACGGCTGTCGCGGGCCGCCCGAGGGCACGCATGAACACGTCGGTCGGTCCTTTCACCACTCTGCCCGCCACGTAGGGGCTGACGCCGAGAATCGGGGCGCCGGCGCCGGTCATCGCCTCGCGCATGCCGGGCATCGCCAAAATGGGTCCGATCGAGATCACGGGGTTTGAGGGGCCGACCACGATCGCGTCGGCGCCCGCGACGGCCTCCAGGGCATCGGGCGTGGGCCTGGCCGCTTCGATCCCGTCCAGCTCAATCCCCTCGACCTCCTCGGAGGCGCCCTCGGCCACGAGGTACTGCTGCAACGGTCGCCAGCCGCCGGCGGTGCGCACGCGAGTGCGAACCGGCTCCTCGCACATCGGCAGGACCCGCGCCCGGGCCCCCAGAGCCCGCGCGATCTGGCCCTGCGCATCGGTCAGCCGCCCGCCCTCGGCGACGAAGCTGGTCCGGTACATGCAGGTCGCGAGGTCGCGGTCCGAGAGGCGGAACCATCCGGGGGCGCCCAGGGCCTCCAGGCGCTCGAAGACGATGAAGCTGTCTCCCTTGATGCCCCAGCCACGCTGCTCGTCGATCTGGCCGGAGAGCCAGTAGGTGACGAGATCCGGGTCGGGGGAGACGTGGACGCCCAGCACCTCCGTGTCGTCGGCGGTGTTGGCGATCACCGTCAGCCCGTCGCCGAGCAGATCCTGGATTCCCGCGGCAAGCTTCGCCCCTCCGGTGCCCCCGGCGAGCACCACGCAGCGGTCGATCCCCGTCACGAGTGACCCTCGCCGCGGTCGTGAACCGGCATCGGGCGGCTAGGACCAGTGATCGCCGTCGGGCAGGCCGGTGATCCTGATCCCGGCGTGCGCCTTGTAGCGGGCATTCACCGAGATCAGCAGCGGGGTGAGGGTCTCGACGAGGCGGGCGGTTTCGAGAGCGCCGGCATTGACCGCGCGCAGGCCCTCGATGTCCTCGATCAGCTTCGCCACGCGGGCCTTGTCGGCCTTCCGCTCGCCGCAGACCAGGATGTCCTGGTCAAGCGGATCGTTCCCGGCCAGGGCGGAGGCGCTCACCGTGTGGAACGTGGAGATCACCGTGACGCCCTCGGGGACCATCTCCTGAGCCTGCTGGGCCGCGGATCCCTGCCAGACCCCGAGTGTGCGGGTCGCCTTGCCGCTGACGGCCGCCGCCATGGGGACCGTGCAATCCACCAGGAGCTGACCCTCGGCCAGCGATTCGCGTAGGTTGTTCAGTGTCTCTGACTGGGCGCGGAAGGGGACGGTCAGGAACACGATCGGACCGCGCTGGGCCGCCTCACCGTTCTCCAGGCCCTCAACCTGGGCGCCCGAAACCTCACCGGCGATCTTCTGGGCCGCCCCGGCCGCCCGCTCGGGCTTTCTGGAGCCGATCACGATCGTGCGGCCGGCGCGTGCCCACCGCAGCGCCAGCCCGTAGCCGAGGGCGCCGGTGCCGCCGATGATCGGGACCTGATCGCTCACGGCGGCGAACCCTACGGGAACGGCGGCGGCTCTCGGGGCAACGCACGGGCGCTGCTCCGCAATAAGCTGGCGCGCGATGAGGCTCGAGGGACGCAGGGCGCTCGTGACCGGCGGTGCCAGCGGAATCGGCGCGGCCATCGCGCGCCGGCTGGCCGCGGAGGGCGCCGACGTGACGATCGGCGACCTGAACGTGGAGGGGGCGGCCGACGTTGCGGGAGAAATCTCGGGGCTTGCGATCGAGCTGGATGTCACCGACCTGGCATCGGCTGAGGCGGCGGTCCAGAGCGCGGGCGGCGAGATCGACATCCTGGTCAACAATGCGGGCACGGACGATTTCGGGTTCTTCGTGGACATGACCCCCGAGCGCTGGGAGAGGGTCATCGCCGTCAACCTGACCGGTGTCCTCAACTGCACCCGCGCCGCCCTGCCGGGGATGCAGGAGGCCGGATATGGGCGAATGGTCAACATCGCGTCCGAGGCCGGCCGAGTCGGCTCCAAGGGGTCGGCCGTCTACTCCGCCGCCAAGGGCGGCGTGATCGCCTTCACGAAGGTGATCGCTCGCGAGGGCGCCCGCTTCGGCATCAACGCCAACGCGATCGCGCCCGGGCCGATCGAGACGCCGCTGCTGATGCAGGCGCTCGAGATCGGCGAGATCGGCGAGAAGATCATCGAGAACATGAAGGCCGGGACCCAACTGCGCCGGATGGGCAAACCCGAGGAGGTCGCTGCGGCGGCAGCTTTCCTGGCCTCGGACGATGCCTCATACGTCACCGGCGAGGTGTTGGGTGTCTCAGGCGGGATGGGGATGACCGGATGATCCTCGTCCCACAAGCCGGGGCCGCTGCCCGATGACGCTGGCCCCGGGGATGGAGCGCAGCGATGAGTTCGTCGTCGAGGAACGCCTGGCCACGAACGTGGGCGGCACGATCGGCGCCAGCGTTCTCTCGACCCCAGGCATGATCGGGATGATGGAGCGCACCGCCTCTCTGCTGGCCTTCGAGAACCTGCCGGAGGGCAAGGCGACCGTCGGCTTCGAGGTCTGCATCAAGCACGTCGCCGGCTCGATGGAGGGCGCGAAGTGCAAGGTCACGGCGAAGCTCCGAGAGATCGCCGATGAGCGCAAGCTCCGCTTCGACGTGGAGGTGACCGAGGGCGACCGCACGATCGGCGTCGGCACGCACGAGCGCCGGGTGATCGAGGTCGGAGGCGTCAAGCAGGAGTAGCCGTGGCGGGGCCGGCAGTAGCCTGAATTTGATGGCTGGCGAGCTTCCCGAGAGCGTTCGCATCCGTGAGGTCGGTCCCCGCGACGGCTTTCAGAACGAGCCCGAGGTCATCCCCACCGGCCAGAAGGTGCGACTGATCGGGATGCTCGCCGACGCCGGGCTGAAAAGGATCGAGGTGACCTCGTTCGTGCGCCCCGACGTGATCCCGCAGCTCGCGGACGCGACCGAGGTGCTGGCAGCCATCGAGCCTCGCGCAGGTGTCACCTACTCGGTGCTGATCCCTAACCGCAAGGGCCTGGAGAACGCGCTCCCCCATCGGGACAGCTTCCACGAGGCGAACTTCTTCCTCAGCGCCTCCGAGACCCACAACCGCAAGAACGTGAACCGCTCGATCGAGGAGTCGCTGAAGGACCTGAAGGGCACGATCGGCGAGGCGTCCAGCGCGGGCCTGCGCTGCGAGGGCGTGATCTCGACCAGCTTCGGGTGCCCCTACGAGGGAGAGGTTCCGCCGCAGCGCGTGTTCGAGATCGCCAGGGCCCTGAGCGGTTTCGGCTGTGAGGAGGTCGCCTTCGGCGATACGACCGGGATGGCGAACCCGCGTCAGGTCCGAGGGTTCTTCGAGCGTGCCCGCGAAGAGCTCCGCGGGGTCGAGCTGACCGCCCACTTCCACAATACGCGCGGGCAGGGTCTCGCGAACGTCCTGGCGGCGCTGGAGGGGGGCGTCAACTCGTTCGAGAGCTCCTTCGGCGAGCTCGGGGGGTGCCCGGTGCCTCCCGGCGCGACCGGGAACATCGCAACCGAAGACCTGGTCTCGATGCTCGAGGAGATGGGCGTCGCGACCGGAGTGGACTTGGAGAAGCTGATCGAGGCCTCCGCTGCCGCGCAGCAGGCCCTCGGCCGGCCGCTTGGCGCCCACACGCTGGTCGCCGGGCCGGTGGACTGGGCGCCGCGGCGATAGGGTTGCGGCGTGAACAGCGACCGCTTCCGCGCCGCGGCCGAGGCCAAGGACTTCTCGGCGATCGAGGACCTCTTCGCCGAGGAGGTCGAGTTCAAGAGCCCGGTCGTCTTCAAGCCTTACCGAGGGCGGGACTCGGTCGCGATGCTGCTCGCGGCCGTGATCCAGGTGTTCGAGGACTTCCGCTACACCGACCAGACCGAGACCGGCGGGACCGCGACCCTGGCCTTCACCGCGCGGGTCGGCGACCGGGAGCTTGACGGCATCGACCTGCTGCGCTTCGACGACGACGGCAGGATCCGCGAGATGGCCGTGTACGTGCGGCCGATGAGCGGGATCAACGCGCTGGCGGAGGCGATGCGCAAGGAGCTCGAAGCGGCCCAAGCCGCCTAGCGGCCCGCCGGGACTAGGGGCAGCTCGGGCCCAGGCAGTTGCGGACTTGGGCAAGCCGGGCCGCAAGACGATCCCGGATCGCCGCGTGCGGCGGACTCGCATGGAGGCTCTCGAGCTGGAACGGGTCCGCCGCGAGGTCATACAGCTCTCGATCGCCGTCGCCGTGCTCGATGTAGACCCAATCGCCGCTGCGCAGGGCCACAGAGTTCGTCTTGTTGCTCTCCAGCAGCAGCTCGCGCCCGGACAGCACGGAGGGGTCACGGGCCGGCTCCAGCAGTGAGCGCCCGTCCATCGGCAGTGTCGGCTTCGCCTTCGCGAGCGCAGAGATGGTCGGCGCCAGGTCGACGTTGGAGACAAGCTGCTCGCGCACGACGCCCCGTGGAAACCTCGGGCCGCGGATCACGAGCGGGACGCGGGTGGACTCCTCGTAGAGAAAGGACTTGAACAGCAGCCGGTGCGAGCCCATCTGCAGGCCGTTGTCCGAGGTGAACACGAAGTAGGTCATCCGCTTGTCCCCGGCCCTGCGTATTCGGCCGACGATGCGCTTCACCGCGTCGTCCACGGCGAGCAGGCTCTCGAGCTGGCTGCGGTAGCGCAGGTCCAGATCCGCGACCGTCTCAGGAGACAGCGGCGGTGTGGCCCGGAGGCGGGCGGGCTTGTCGGATACATCCTCCTCGTTGAACGCCGGCGTCCTGGGAAGTGTCGCGTCGGCGAAGCGACCCAGATGGCGAGGCGCGGGGGTGGGGTCTCGAGGCGCACCGGGGACCCGGCTCTGCTCGCCGTGGGGAGCCGTGGGGGTGAACCAGAGGAAGAACGGCTTCGGCCGCGGCGCCCTTCGCTTGATGAAGTCGACGGCATGGCCCGCGAGAACGTCGGTGACATAGTCCGAGGGCCGCTTGCCGTAGCGACGCACCTTGCCGTTCTCGTTCAGGCGGTACTTGTAGCGGCGCTGGTCGGTGCCAGCCGTCAGCGCGTACCACTCGCTCCATCCCGGAGGTATCTGGCGCCTGTCCGGGACCTCCTCGACGAAGCCGTCGTCGGTGCCGTAGCCGTTCAGGTACCTGCCGACCATGGCCGTCCTGTAGCCCGAACGGCGGAGCCAGACGGGGAGGGTTCGGGTCTCGTCCAGCGCCCCATAGCCCTGAATCAGGTCGGTGGAGATCACGCGGTTGTTGTGCGAGTACTGGCCCGTCAGGAAGGTGGCTCGTGAGGGGCAGCAGAGGGGGTACGCGGCGTAGCTGTTGGCGAAGGTGGTCCCCTTGGATGCGAGCAGCCGGGCAACGGTGTTCATCCCGCGCAGGCTGTCGCTCTGGTCGTCCGTCTCGATCACGATCACGTTCGGCCGCGTCTGGGCGCGGTTGGGGTCGCGCTGCTCGTCCGGAGACGCCGCGGCCGGAGCGGCGAGGGTGACCGAGGCGATCGCGGCGGCAACGGCTGTTCGCATAGTGGACATCGCCATCACAACTCCGATCCTGGCCCAACGTTGCGGTGCGGCGGCACTCCTGCGGGAGGGGCCGCCCGCGCATGGCAGCCGCTACGCTGCGCCACCGTCAGACCCAACGAGGAGCTTCCCCGAATGGAGATCAAGAAGGTCGGTGTCGTCGGCTGTGGCCTGATGGGCCATGGAATCGCCCAGATCTGCGCTCAGAACGGCTGGGAGGTCGTCGTCCGCGAGATCGACCAGGGCCAGCTGGACAAGGGCATCGGCAAGGTCCGAAAGCAGCTGGGACGCGCCGTCGAGAAGGGCAAGCTCGAGCAGGCTGACGCCGACGCGGTGCTGGCCCGGATCACGCCGACGCTTGAGTACGGCGACCTGGCCGACTGCGACCTGGTCATCGAGGCGATCACCGAGGACCTGGACCGCAAGCTTGAGATGTGGGAAGCGCTCGATGGCGTGGTCAGGGACGACGCCTACTTCGCGACCAATACGTCGTCCCTGGCCGTCGCCGACCAGGCCGCCGCGACCAAGCGCCCGGAGCGGTTCATCGGTCTGCACTTCTTCAACCCCGCCCAGGTGATGCCCCTGCTCGAGGTGGTCCGCGCCGAACGGTCGGGCGACGACGCCGTCCAACTCGGCTTCGACCTGGGCGAGCAGCTCGGCAAGACCACCGTCGCCGCCGCGGACAACCGCGGGTTCATCGTCAACCGGCTGCTCGTCCCATACATGCTCGACGCGATTCGCGCACACGAGCAGGGCGTTGGGTCGGTCCAGGACATCGACACCGGGATGATGGCCGGAGCCAGCCACCCAATGGGGCCGCTCACGCTCGCGGACTTCGTCGGGCTGGACACGCTGGTCGCGATCTCGGATGTGATGGCCGAGGCGTACGGCGAAGACGGCTTCGCCGCCCCCGACACGCTCCGCAGGATGGTCGATGCAGGCGATTTTGGACGTAAGACAGGACGGGGGTTCTACGATTACTCGGGCGAGGAGCCCGTCCCGGTCGATTCCGGATCCTAGGCGGGCTTCCCACCGAACCGTTCAGGAGACAGCGATGGGCGTCGACGAGACCAGCTTGGACAGGATCAGGAGCGCCACCTTCCCGACATCCCGGCGCGGCTACGACAAGCACGAGGTCGAGAAGTTCCTCGCTCGGCTCGCCGACTGGCTCGAGACCGGGGGAGGAGGCGAGTCCCGGTCCGAGACCGTCAAGCGAGAGCTCGAGCGGGTTGGGGAGCGTACCGGCGCGATCTTGTCCCAGGCCGAGGAGAGCGCCCAGCAGATCCGCTCCGAAGCCGAGCAACTGGCCCGCGAGGTGACGGTTGAGAGCACGGCGGTGGCCCAGAAGGCGCGAACCGAGGCCGACGCTTACGCCGAAAAGACCCGCAGGGAGGCCGACGTCTATGCGAATGAGACCCGTCGCGACACGGACGAGGAGGTCGCCGAGATTCGCAGCGAGGCCGAGGAGGAGGCGAGGGAGACCATCACCGAGGCCCAGGCCCAGGCGGCGAGGCTCGTCGAGGCGGGAACCCGGAGGCGGGACGATATCCAGGCCGCGATCGCCGACCTCTTGCGGCGGCGCGACGAGGTGCTCGAGGACATCGGAGAGTTGAGCTCGCGGTTGCGCTCGATCGTCGGTGAGCAGCAACCCGCCGAGGCGGAGCCGGTGACCGAAGCCTACGACGTGGCCGATGCACTCGAGGCCACCGCGGGCGAGCGCGACGACGTCCCGGGTAAGGCCGGACCCGACGATCCGCCCGACGAAGAGGCCCCCGAGGAGGCCTCGAAGCCGAACCCGAGCCGGACCCGCAAGATCGGCTACTAAGCGGCGCGCGCAGATGACCGAGATCAGATCGGCTCTGGAGGCCGCGCTCGAGGGGGGTCCCGAGCGTCATCGCCGCAAGGTGGCCGAGCAGGAGAAGCTGCCTGTCCGCGACCGCGTGGCGCGGTTGCTCGACCCCGACAGCCTCTCCGAGGATGGCCTGCTGGCGAACTGGGAGCAGGAGGGCCTGGGAGCGGACGGCGTCGTCACCGGCATGGGCTCGATCGCCGGCCGACCCGTGGCGCTGATGGCCAACGATCCTGCGGTGAAGGCCGGCTCGTGGGGGCCGAAGACGGTCGAGAAGATCCTGAGGATCCAGGAGCGGGCTTTGGCGAACCTGATCCCCATGGTCTACCTGATCGATTCTGCGGGCGCCAGGATCACCGACCAGGTGCGGATGTTCCCGGGCCGGCGCGGCGCCGGGCGGATCTTCCACAACCAGGTCCGGATGTCCGGACAGCTGCCCCAGGTCTGCATCCTGTTCGGACCGAGCGCCGCCGGCGGAGCCTACATCCCGGCCTTCTGCGACGTGGTGATCATGCGGGACGGCAACGCCTCGATGTACTTGGGGTCTCCGCGCATGGCCCAGATGGTGATCGGCGAGGAGGTGACGCTCGAGGAGATGGGCGGTGCCCGAATGCACACCAGCAAGTCCGGCTGCGGTCACTTCCTCGCCAAAGGCGACGAGGACGCGATCGACCTGGCGAAGAGCTACCTGTCCTACATGCCCTCGAACTGGCGCGAGGCGCCGCCCGCGGCACCCCCCGCCGAGCCGGGGTCCCAGCAGAGCGTGTCGGAGGTGGTCCCGACCGACCCCAAGCCGGCCTTCGATGTCGCCGAGTTGATCGATTCGGTGGTTGACAAGGGCAGCTTCCTCGAGGTGTCGAAGCGCTGGGCCAAGGAGCTTGTCACGGGATACGCCAGGCTCGAAGGGCGAGTGATCGGGGTCGTCGCCAACCAGCCGAAGGTCAAGGGCGGGGTGCTGTTCGTCGACTCGGCCGACAAGGCGGCCCGGTTCATCTGGACCTGCAACGCATTCAACGTCCCGCTGCTGTTCTTGGCCGACGTGCCGGGGTTCATGATCGGAAAGGAGGTGGAGCGCCAGGGAATCATTCGCCACGGCGCGAAGATGATCAGCGCTGTCAGCGAGGCAACGGTCCCGAAGCTGTCGGTGATCGTGCGCAAGGCCTACGGCGCGGGCCTGTACGCGATGGCCGGTCCGGCATTCGACCCGGATGCGTGCATCGCGCTCCCCCAGGCCCAGATCGCGGTGATGGGCCCCGAAGCGGCCGTCAACGCCGTCTTCTTCAACCAGATCCAGGAGCTGGAGGATGAGGCCGAGCGCGAGGTTTTCGTCGCCGCCAAGCGCGAGGAGTATGCGGAGGACATCGACATCCTGCACCTCGCCTCGGAGCTGGTAGTCGACGCGGTGATTCAGCCCGATGACCTGCGCTCCGAACTGATCCGCCGGTTCGGGCTGGCGGAGGGCGGCGAGCGCAACTTCGCCGTCAGGCGTAACCCCGTCACCCCGGTCTAGGCGTCGCCCGCGCTAGAGCCGGTCCGCGAGCTCTTCGAAGTAGTCGAGGGACGCGGGGTTGGCGAGGGAGTCGCGGCTGGCCGCGCGCTCGGGCGCTTCTCCCATGAGGATCCTCTTGACGGGGACCTCCAGGACCTTGCCGCTCAACGTCCTGGGGACCTCTGCGACGGCGAAGACCTCGTCGGGGACGTGCCGCGGTGAGCACTGTTCGCGAATCCCCTTCTTGATGCGCGCGACAAGGTCGTCGTCGAGGTCGACGCCGTCCGCCAGGACGACGAAGAGGGGCATCCAGCCCTCCGTTCCCTCCCTCGGTATGTCCACGACCAGCGCGTCGGCGACCTCGGGCTGTGCCGCGACGGCGCGGTAGATCTCCGCCGTTCCCATCCGGATGCCTCCCCGGTTGATCGTGGAGTCGGAGCGGCCGTAGATGATCGCCGTGCCCCGAGGGGTGATCTCGATCCAGTCGCCGTGGCGCCAGACGCCAGCGTACTTCTCGAAGTAGCTGGCCCGGTACCGGGACCCGTCATCGTCGCCCCACAGGAAGACCGGCATCGACGGCATCGGCTCGGTCAGGACCAGCTCGCCCACCTCGCCGATCAGGGGCTCGCCCTTCTCGTCGAAGGACTCCACCTTGGCCCCCAGGGCACGGCCCTGAAGCTCGCCCCGGTAGACCGGAAGTGTCGGGACTCCGCCGACGAACGCCGTACACACGTCCGTCCCGCCGCTGGTCGAGAAGAGCCACGTGTCCCGGCCGACGTGCTCGTAGACCCACTCGAAGCCCTCCGGAGAGAGCGGAGAGCCGGTCGATCCCACCGATCGCAGCCGTGAGAGGTCGCGGCCGGCACCCGGCTCGACCCCCGCCTTCATGCATGCGGTGATGTAGCTCGCGCTCGTGCCGAAGCAGGTCACCCCGGCCCACTCGGCGAGGTCCCACAGGACGCCCATGTCGGGCTGGCCCGGGTTGCCGTCGTAGAGCACGATCGAGGCGGGCGTGAGCAGGACACCGACCAGAAAGTTCCACATCATCCAGCCGGTCGTGGTGAACCAGAAGACCCGATCGCCCTCCTGGGCGTCCAGGTGGAGATTGGACTTCTTGAGCTGCTCAAGCAGGATGCCCCCGTGTCCCTGGACGATGGCCTTCGGGAGGCCGGTGGTCCCGGACGAGTAGAGGACCCAGAGAGGGTGGTCGAACGGCACTCGCTCGAAGCGCAGTTCGATACCGCGGCCGAGTTCGGCCAGGAGGCTCCACGTCGTCGCCGGGGCGATGCCGTCACGGCCCTCCAGCCTGCCCAGATCCGGTGACTCGCTGAGGTAAGGGACGAGGACGACGTTCTCCAGGGCCGGGATCTGGGCGGCGACCTCGGCGACCTGGTCCAGGCGCTCGAAATCCTTGCCGCCGTAGCGGTAGCCGTCCACCGCGAACAGGACCTTCGGCCCGATCTG
>JAJTCK010000012.1 GCA_021323175.1 Solirubrobacterales bacterium
GTCACGGCCGGCGAGCCCATCCTGGCGCGAGTCTTCCTGAACCCCAAGACCAACGACGTCACCGAGGTCACCGGCACGGCGAGCGACCGCGGCATCAAGGGTGCAGACGACTCGACCACGATCGTCGGCGACCTCTCCTCCGAGGCCACGAGCGAGGCCGTCGCGGGGGCAGCCAGAAGGCTCACTCCCTAGCCGCCCGCGGTCGGCGGAGAAAGCTCGCTCCTCCCAGCCCGCTCGACGCCGACGCCAAGAGCCGACGCTCCCCCGGGGCCTCGCTGTGCCGGGCGTCGCGCTGGACGTAATACCGTCGCGCTGTACGTAATACGTCTGGGGTGACTCTCGCGAGATACTGCGTGGCGATGTCGCAGGAGAACGTGGAGATCGTTCGACGTGGGTACCAGCTGTTCCAGGCCGGCGATCTCGAGGGTGTGGCTGCGCTGTTCTCTCCGGGTATCGAACTCCCAGACGCCGGGGGGCTTGGAATCGGGGACACAGTTCCGGGCACTCGCACCGGACCAGAAGGGTTTCTGCGTACCACCGAGGAGACGCGGGATGCGTTCGAGGACTTTCGAGTTGAGCCCGAGGACTTCATCGACGCCGGTGAGGTTGTCGTAGTGCCAGTTCGTATCTCTGGCCGAGGAAGGGTGAGCGGAGTGGAGCAAGAGGCCCGCCTCGCGCACGTATGGACTCTCCGCAACGGCAAGGCGATCCGCAACGAGATCTACCGGACCGTCGAGGAAGCCCTCGAAGCCGCCGGGCTGCGCGAGTAGCGCTTCGGACGAGCAGCGGTTCGCATTTAGCTTGACCTCAATGCGAACGTTTGTTCGATGAGACAAGCAGGGAGCCCGTATCCGCGCTTTCAACGCGCACTGGAACGCGGCTCACTGAACTCCATCCTCGCAGCGGCTGCCGACCTGGACCGCGTCGGCCTCAACGATGCGTTAGCGATCTGCGCGGCTGTGGCCCGAGAGGAGCCGGCCGAGTTTGACCGCTACGCGATCCGTTGGATAGCGGCGGCGATCAATGAGTGGGAGTCGTTGGACTGTGCGACCCTCATCAGCGCCATCGGGGTCCTGGAGCGCGTGCGCCGGGACCGTGATCCGGTTGCTGCCGCGCAAGCGCTTCGCTCACTGCGGTGACCCGGAGCGGTGAAGCGCCGCAAGCGGCTGCCCGCGGAGTACCGTGAGCCATTCGATCGAGCCTTCAATGGGCAGAATCGAACAGTCGGGGCAGGTCTCGGCCCTGGCGACCGAACTGGCCCTGGAGCGGGGAATCCCTGCAAATGGACCGAAACGAGACCGCCAGCCCCCGTAGCTCAGCTGGATAGAGCGCCGGCCTTCTAAGCCGGATGTCGGAGGTTCGAGTCCTCCCGGGGGCGCTCGCGGATCGGTAATGCGCGGGTGTCCATCCCCCGCAGCCCGTTCGTCTCAAAAGGCGACCATCCACCACAGGGAAGCGAGGAGGTAGCCATGAAGCCGGCTGGAAGGCTCGCTCGCTGCGACCTGCCTCCGCGGCGGATGCGTCACGGCTCGCCGAGATCGCGCGGGCCGCCTACGAGCACTACGTCGAGCGCATCGGCGGCCCGCCGCGCCCGATGGTGGCCGACTACGCCGAGGTCGTGGACCGAGGAGGCGTCGTCGTCGCGGAGGCGGGCTACGTGGTCGTCGGCATGATTCTGGCGGAGAGGACCGAGGAGGGCTTCCTCATCGACTACCTCGCCGTGGACCCGGATCACCAGGGCCGCGGGATCGGCCGGGCCCTGCTGGTTCACGCCGAGGACCAGGCCCGGCGAACCGGCCATGACTCGCTGTACCTCTACACCCACGAACTGATGAGCGAGAACCTGAAGCTCTACGCCCAGCTCGGTTACGAGGAGTACGACCGCAGGAATCATGGAGGCGCCATCCTCGTCCACATGCGCAAGCAGTTGGGCTGAGCAGCCGCCCAAGCGCGCCGCCCCCGCTCAGATCCGACCGCCATTCACGTAGGTGACGCTAGATTTGATCGGCACCTGGTGGGCGTAGCTCAGTTGGTAGAGCTCCTGGTTGTGGTCCAGGCGGTCGCCGGTTCGAGTCCGGTCGCTCACCCCTCACGAAGCCTCTGCTAACGCGGAATTTCGTGCTCATTGGCCTCAGGGAGCGGTGGACGTCGGGCATCAATCTGACATCGTTCCGACCGAGGACGAGAGGACAGAAGGCACAGGGCATCAGCTCCCGGAGACGCTCAGTCGTCCTCGTCTCTCGAGTCATCTCGCTTCGCGAATCGTTCTGGACCGACGAGAGCGAGGTAGAGGAGGAGCAGCCCAAGCGAAACCAGCGCGAGATAGACATACAGGTGCGCTGCCCAGTTCGTCTTGTCCCTAGCGATCGTCATGAGTGCACCGGTCTCCCCTCCGAAGACCACGACCGCGAGCAGCACGGTCCGGTAGCGCCGCGCAAACGTCAGCTTCGTGGACAGCTCCAGCAGGCGTCCTTGGATCGCTACGGCGACCAACAGTGTTGGAATGACCGTCGCGGCGGAGCGGTAGAAGTCCATGTTCGTCTTCGGACCTTCGTCGAGACTCGTGCCAATCGCGTAGATGGCCCCGAGCGCGACGGTCGCGGCGTAGTCGAGAGGATTCAGCGAACCGGCCGCCTCGCGAACTCGGCCGATCTTGCTTCCGATCTCCTGCGACATCTGCCTGCGTAGTATCCCGCGACATCGAGGGGCGCATCGCAAGCCCCGGCCCGACGCCGGAGGTGGAGTGGGAACCTACGAGCGTCGAGCCGAGGCGAAGCCAGAGGCTAAGTCGTTGGGGGAGGGTCGTCGGTGAGGGGGGCACACCGCAACACCGCCGGTTGAGTAGCGGCGCTTGCCGTGAAGCCGTGACCCGCCTACTCCCGCAGCCCGGCGGCTTCGAGGGCTTGCGATCGATCCCGATACGCATCCAGCGACGTGGCGCGACCGTCGTGAATAGTCCAGACGTGCGTGACCTCGACCTCGATCGGCACGCCGCTGGCCCCGCCCTCGGCAAGGATGCGTGCGAACACGACCACGCGGTCACCGGCCTCGAGAAACCGCTCCGGCTCAAATCGCCATTTGCCCCAGGTGTCAGCGAGCATCGCGATCATCTCAGCGAAGCCCTCTCGCCCGCGAAACACCGGCTCGCCCTCGGGATAGTCGGATGGCAGCCGAATCTCAAGCTGACCGTCGACGTAATCGCGGAAGGCCCGGTCGATCTGATCGGGAGGAACGCTGAACGGGTCGGCTCCGATCTCGTACAGGGTGCGGACCAACTCCACGTTCTCCTCAGACATCGCCCTACGCAGTATCCCGCGGGGAGATGTTGCTGACGGCCGATGCTGGGACGATTACGCGCCGCCGCCGATCCGCAAGCCCGCGACAGCGAAGGGCCCGCTGCAAACACAACTGGCCCTACAGTCGATCCTGTGCGCCTCAGTCTCGGGTGCCTCGTCGCGTCAGTCGCGTATCGGCGTATCACTCCGCTGGGGCCAGAATTGTTGGCCGTAGGGCCAGCCAGAGACAGCCTACTCCTCTGGCAGCCAGATGCCCCGCGAGTCCGACTTCGAAGACGCCTGGAAGCGAATCCCGCACCTGCGCTTCGGCCGCACCTACCGCTTCAGAGCCGAGGCGATCGAGCGCTGGCTCGAGGAGGAGGAGCGAGGCAATGGGAGCAGCTAACGTGGCCTCCGGCCCGCGGCCACCGGGGCGGTCCTCCAGCTTCCCCCGGCCGTGCGCTTTCCCGTTCTTCGCTCGTGGCGTAGAACTGGGCCATGGACGACCGTCCCACGAAAGGGAAGCCGATGAAGAAGTCCTCGGACAAAGGCGCCGCGTGATGGCTGATGAACGCGAGAGGGCCAGAGCAGGCTTCCAGCAGTCGCTTACGGTTTTCGCGGGCCTCCGCGATCAGATGCACAAGAACGGACCAAAAGCCGTGGTCGACGCCCTCGCCGCGATGCCCGAGGGCGACCTGCGGCAACTTCTGTTCGCGCTGGTCGTAACGGCGGCACACGCCGAGGATGGGGAGCAGAGGTGATGGCACGCCATAGCTATGGCACCGGCTCCCCTGTTCAAACGAGGCGAGGGGTGGGTCGGTCAATGGCGAGCCGACGGTCGGGTAGTCAAGCGCGTCCTCGGCCCGGCGCGGCCCCGCGGCACCCGCCGAGGACGGACGCTCGAGTCCGGTCGCTCGCCTTCACGGAACCCCCCGACAGACGCGGGAGCTTCGCCGTTCCAATGGGTGGATCCGCTCAAAGCGGAGGTACTAGCGGTGGTACGAGCGCGGACCGCTGCTCTGCATGAAAGCGGACTTGCCACCCCGGGGCGCTGACACATCAGGTCGGGGGCTGCAGCCAGGTAGCCACCGTAGGATTGCGGCTGTGCCGTTCACGCTCAGGAACCTCAAGGAGGACCTGCCGGACGTCGGGTCCAACTTCGACGGGGCGCCGGACCTGGAGTTCCGCCTGGCGACCGAGGCGCTCGAACTCGAGCAATCCGGTCTGGGCTACCAGCGCGTCCCACCCGGCTATCGCTTCCCGTACGGCCACACGCACAAGAAGCAGGAGGAGGCGTACGTGGTCGTGCGCGGAAGCGGGCGCATGAAGCTCGACGACGAGATCGTCGAGCTCAAGGAGTGGGACGTGGTGCGGGTCCCGCCCGGTACGTGGCGAGGCTACGAGGCAGGACCGGAGGGCCTCGAAATCCTCGTCATCGGCGCGCCCAATCTCGGCGAGGCTCCGCGTGAAGACGTCGAGGGCGAGCGCGACTGGTGGGCTGACTAAGTCGATCAAGTGAGGGTCGGCAGGCCTTGTGGAAGATCGCCGGGGCAGACCGACCGGCCCCAGAAGGTTTCGCGGCTCCCATCGCTGGCAAGCCTCATTCCTCAAGCCCCCGAACGGCATGAAACGAGGTGAGCATGAGCAGGAAGGCTGTGATCACGATCAACCGCCCCCGCGCGGAGGTGGAACAGTTCTGGCGCTCCCAGGAGTACCGGCCGGACTACATCGCAGAGACCGAGGCGGCGGTCAGTTTCGTGGACGCCCCCGGGGACCGCGGAACCGAGGTCCACGTGACGGTCGAGAGCGTCCCGCCCGGCGGCAAGCTCGGCGAGATGGCCAAGAAGCTGACCGGGTCCGAGCCGCTGGCCAAGACGAAGGACGCGCTGCGTCGCTTCAAGCAGATGGTCGAGACCGGCGAGATCCCGCGTTCTGACGCAAGTCCCGAGGGCGAGAGCCTCGAGCGCAAGCTGAAGCAGCGCCCGGCTCAGCCGCTCGAGCAATCCGAGATCGAAAAGGCAGGTGTCTGATGCGCGCCAACGTCTGGTCGGGACGCAACACGGTTCAGGTCGAGAACGTCCCCGACCCCAAGATCCTGAATGACCGCGACGCGATCGTGAAGATCACGTCCACCGCGATCTGCGGCTCAGACCTGCACCTGTACGACGGGTACGTCCCCACGATGAAGCGCGGGGACATCCTCGGCCACGAGTTCATGGGGGAGGTAGTGGAGACCGGAAGCGGTGTCGAGAACCTGTCGGTTGGCGATCGCGTAGTCGTGCCGTTCCCGATTGCATGCGGAAATTGCTGGTCGTGTCAGCACGAGCTGTACTCGGCCTGCGAGAACTCGAACCCGAACGCGGGCATCGCCGAGAAGATGTTCGGACATCCCACGGCCGGGATCTTCGGCTACTCGCACATCACCGGCGGATATGCCGGCGGACAGGCGGAGTACGCACGAGTTCCGTACGCCGACGTCGGACCGATCAAGATCGAGGACGACCTGAGCGACGAACAGGTTCTGTTCCTGTCCGACATATTCCCGACCGGGTACTTCGGAGCGGACCTCTGCGACATCGAGGGCGGTGAGGTGATCGCCGTCTTCGGCGCCGGGCCGGTGGGGCAGTTCGCCATCGCAAGTGCGGTGCTGATGGGAGCCGAGCGGGTCGTCGCGATCGACAAGTTCGACTATCGGCTGCAGATGGCGCTCAACAAGGCCGGGGCTACAGACGCGATCAATTTCGACGATGACCCCGACATCGTCGAGCAGCTCAAGGAGCTGACCGGTGGCCGTGGGCCGGATGCGGTGATCGACGCCGTCGGACTCGAGGCGACGCACGGACACGCGGTGTTGCATGCCGCCGAGCGGATCAAGCAGGCGACCAGGTCCGAATCGGAACGCGGTCATGCCCTGCGCGACGCGATCCTGGCGTGCCGCCCAGGCGGCATCGTTTCGGTGATCGGCGTATACGGCGGCCTGCTCGACAAGTTCCCTGCGGGGGCATTCATGAACAAGGGCCTCCAGCTGAGGACGGGACAGGCGCATGTCCAGAAGTACCTCCGACCCCTGTATGAGCGGATCCGAGACGGCGAAATCGATCCCAGCTTCGTGGTCACCCATCGCATGGAGCTGGGGATGGCGCCGGAAGGCTTCGAGACCTTCAAGCACAAGCAGGACGAGTGCGTGAAGGTCGTCCTCAAGCCCTGAAAGGAGCGTAGATGCCATTCCCACGACCAATCGACTCGACCCTCCACGGCGCGACCGATTACTCGGTTGGGACGACCCTGATGACGGTCTTTCCGACACTCGCCGGCATCGAGGGGACCCCCGCGGCTCGTCAGATCAGGACGGCCGGCGTGAGCCACGCCGGCTACAGCCTCTTCACCGACTACCCGCTCGGGGTCGTGAAGGCCCTTCCATACAAGGCGCATCTCGCCATCGATGCGATCGGCGCGGTGGCGCTGGCGGCGACGCCGTTCGTGACGGGCCAATACAGGCGGGGCAGGAGCCAGTGGCTCCCGCATGTCGCGCTTGCCCTGTTCGAGCTCGGCTCGCTCGCGATGAGCGATCCGACGGGCAGGGGCGACTACCACGGCAACGTGGAGTCGGTCCGCCGGGCCAACGAGCTCGACCCACACGCGCGAATCCACCAGGGCAAGCCCGCGGTGTCGCGGGGCCGGGACCGGGTGACTGCCTAAAACGGAACGGGCGGGCCGGCGAACGTGCCGGCCCGCACCAAGTTTCCCCCGCCGCGGCCTGGCGGCGGGGCGGGGCGGCGGCGGGTGGCGAAATACTTCTGGGGATGTCCGAGAGCGACGTGGACGTGGTGCTGGACCAGTTCGAGGCCGTCAACAAGCGCGACTTCGACCGCGCGATGAGTCACTACGCGGACGACGTCGAGCTGCTGGTGGACGACGAGGCGTTCCTCGATTCGGGGACGTTCAGGGGAAAGGAGGCCGTCGGCCGCTTTTTCGGCAATTGGTTCTCGACCTTCGAGCCCGGATACCGCTTCGAGATCGAGGAGGCCCGGGACTTGGGGGGCGTCGTCCTGCTCGTGGCGAGCCACCACGGCCGGGGGCGCAACAGCGGCGCCGAGGTCCATGGGCGGACGGGATACCTCTACAAACTGCGCGACGAAAGAATCGTGCGCGCCGAGCTGTATCCCGACCGCGCCGCGGCCCTCGACGCCGCCGGTGCGAACGACGCCGAGTCCCGGACGGACTAGCGCAGCGAGGTCGCGACTTCCTCCAGCAGGTCCATCGCGTCCTGCATCCCAGCCTCCATGCCCGACTCGATGTGTCCGTCCCGCCCCTCCTTGTTGCGGTGCTCCACCAGGACGGTGAGAGTGGTCCTGCCTTCCTGCTCGGTGAGCGTCAGCGTGTTCAGGGACTCGGCGTCCGGCATGCCCTCGAACACCTCGGTCGAGACGATCCTCTCGCCGGGGACGATCTCGCGGTACTCACCGTGGAAGCCAACTTCCTGCCCGCCGTCGGCGATCATCACGTAGCGCCAACCGCCACCGACCCGCAGGTCCACCTCGGCGACGGTGACCTCACCGCGCTTCGCGTTCCACCAGCGCTTGATCAGCTCCGGGGTCGTCCAGGCCCGCCACACCAGGTCCTTCGGCGCGTCGAACTCCCTCGTGATCAGGATCTGCGTGTCGGTGGGGAGGGTGACCACCGCGGTGCCGCTACTCGTCATCGAACTCATCTCCTTGTTCCTTTCCTTTCAGATCTTCCAGTACGTCCTCGAGCGCCTCGAAGCGCTCCTCCCACGACCGCTCGTAGCCCTTCAGCCAGTCGTGGATGTCCTTGAGCGGATGGCCGTTCAGCCGGTACAGGCGCCTGCGGCCGTCCTCGCGCACCTCGACGAGCCCCACCTCCCGCAGCACCCTGAGGTGCTTCGAGACCTGCGGCTGGGCGAGGCCCAGAGCCTTGACCAGGTCGTTGACCGGACGCTCCCCGTCCGTGAGGACGTCGAGGATCTGCCGCCGCCGCGGCTCGGCGACGGCGTTGAACGCGTCGGTCGTGGTCGCTGCTCGTGCCATGGCGGTGACTATACATATCTATATAGGAATATGTCAAGGGACAATGAGGACGGCTTCCACAGGCCGTGGCAACAGGCTTCGGCGAGAAGAGCGGTGGCCCTAGCGGCGCCCGGCCGTGGGCTCTACGTCCTGAAGCGCCTAATCGGGCGAGCTGGACCGCACCGCGAAGGGCGGCAAGACCTACAGGCTCCGATCGACGTGTTTTCTCGATCTCTTCGTCGAGGTTGACGCGGCCGCCATCTGGGCCGAACCGAGCTGCCGAGCGGGGCGTCGGGGACCATCACGGTCTCCTTCAAGAATTCCCTGGGACACGACGACGACTACACGGTGCCGATCGGCGCCGGGGGGCCGAGACATCTCCCTGCCGATCGACGGGCGCGTCCCTCCGGGGGCCGCAGTAGAAGCGGTCCGGCCGGGGCGTGCAGCCCCGGCCGGACCGATCAGAACCTAGGCTGCGTCGCGCCAGGCGGCCAGGGCGCCGTCGGCGGAGAGGCGCGCCAGCGCGCGCTCCTCGAGCCGGCGGGCCTGCTCCTGGGTTACGCCGACCTCTCGGGCCGCGTCGCGCAGGGGCCGCTCCGGCGTGCCGCCGGTCCCGAACCGGGCGCGGATGATCTTTCGCTCCTGCTCGGGCAGCCGCTCGAGCGCGGCGTCCACGGCCTGCTCCTGCTCGCGCTCCAAAACCTCCTCCTCGAGCTCGGCCGTGCTCTCGGCGTTGAGCTCACCGAAGGTGGTGTCGCCGTCCCCGACCGGCTGGTCGAGGCTGGTGGTCACCCTGGTCAGGTCGCGGGTCGCCATGACCTCGTCCAGAGGCAGCTTCGCCTCCTTCGCCACCTCCTCGTCGGTGGGCTCGCGGTCCAGCTTGGTCGTCAGCTCCGCCGTGATCCGGTTCACTGTGCGCTCGCGCTGGGCGATGTGCGCCGGGATCCGGACCGCGCGTCCGCTGTTGTCCAGGCCGCGCTGAATCGACTGCTTGATCCAGAGAACCGCGTAGGTCGAGAACTTGTATCCACGGCGCCAATCGAACTTCTCGGCGGCGCGGATCAGACCCAGCATCGCCTCTTGGACGATGTCCCCGAGGTCCAGTCCGTGGCCCTGGTAGCGGCGCGCGAACTTGATGACGAGCCGCAGGTTGGAGTTGATCAGCTTCTCCTTGGCGGCCAGGTCGCCCTTCTCGATGCGCTTGGCCAGCTCGATCTCCTCGGGTCCGGTGAGGAGGGGGTACTTCATCGCGGAGTTGATGAACAGCTGCAGGCTGTCCGTGGTCGCCTCGGCGCGCGCGTGATCGCGCGAGCGGCGCTCGTCGGCGGCGGTGCGGTTGGTCTTGTTGTCGTGCTCGCCGCGCTTGCGGCGGGTGTCGCTGCGGGTAGCCGCAGCTCCTCTGCTGCGAGGCATTCGGTGCCCCTTTCGAGTCGTGTCACTTCCCTGCCGAGACTCCCGCGGGCGAGCGGGAGGCCCAACACTTCAGAAAGTATAGCGCGGAACTAGGAATTTGCAAGCGGAACCTCAAATGGCTTTCGCAAGCCATTTTCATACCACATTATGAAGGGTTCTTAACGAAAGGGCGACCGGCCCGCCGCGTGGGCCTCGCCCGCTTCGCAGGAGGCAGGAAGCCCGGGCCGCAGGCGGAACAAGCAGCCGGAGCCATTCGTGATCGTCGACTGCGCGCACTACAAAGCCGGCGCCCGCCAGCACGAGGGGCCGCTGGATCTGGACCGGGCCGCCGAACGCGCCGGGGACGGCGAGGGCGAGTTCGTCTGGATCGGCCTGCACGAGCCCGACCTGGGCACGCTGCAGCGCGTGCAGGGCATGTTCGACCTGCATGAGCTGGCCATCGAGGACGCCGCGCGAAGGCATCAGCGGCCCAAGATCGAGGACTACGACGAGTCCTGGTTCATCGTGCTGCGCACGGCCCATTATCACGAGGACCGCGAGACGGTCGAATTCGGCGAGATCCACGTCTTCGCCGGCTCCGGCTACGTGATCACCGTCAGGCACGGGCCGGGCAGCGAGCTGGCGACGGCGCGCAGGAGGCTGGAGGCCCGCCCCGAGCTGCTGGGCATGGGGGCCGCGGCCGCCGTCTGGGCGATCCTCGACAAGGTCGTCGACGACTACGCCCCCGTTGTCGACGGGATCGAGGACGACATCGAGGAGGTCGAGACCGACGTCTTCGACGACGATTCGCCGGCTCCCACCTCGCGGATCTACCACCTGAAGCGTGAGGTGATCGAGTTCCACCGGGCTCTCTACCCGCTGCTCGGCCCCCTGGAGGCGCTCGAGCGAGGCGCCTACCCCCAGATACCGGAGGAGCTGCGCCGATACTTCCGAGACGTCAGCGACCACGCTAGACGGGCGGACGAGCTGGTCACCTCGCAGCGCGAGCTGCTGACCAGCGTGCTCGAGGCGAACCTGTCACTGGTCAGCGTCCATCAGGCCGAGGTCGTCAAGAAGATCTCCAGCGTGGCCGGGATCATCGCGGTCCCCACCTTCATCGCGAGCGTGTACGGCATGAACTTCGAGTACATGCCGGAGCTTGACGAGCGCTGGGGGTATCCGCTCGCGCTCGGGGCGATGGCGCTGTGCGTCGCGGGACTGATCGCCTTCTTCCGCAGGATCGACTGGCTCTAAGGGGTTTAGGAGGCAGCCCGTACCTGAAACGCAGGCGCGCCCACGGCTCGGGCTGACGAGCACGGCCCCTCGGTAGCCTCAGCCCCGATGACGCCTGTGATCGGGCATGTCGGCGGCGGGACGCTCGAGCCGCTCCAGCTTGTGGGCATCACCGTGGCAGCGGCGGCTTACGGGTTCCGCGCGCAGACGCTGTCGGCCCAGGGCAGGGGAGTACCAGCCTGGCGGGTGGCCTGCTTCGCCGCGGGGATCCTGCTGATCGCGGCCGGCCTGGTCACTCCGCTCGCGCACATGGGCGAGGAGCTGCTGCTCGCGCACATGGCCCAGCACCTGCTGGTCGCCGACATCGCTGCGGGTCTGATCGTCCTGGGGCTGACCGGGCCGCTCCTGCAGCCGCTGCTGGCGCTCAGGGCCATCGACCGCCTGCGGGTGCTGACGCACCCGCTGGTGGCGCTGCCCCTCTGGGCGCTGAACCTCTACATCTGGCATCTGCCGGCGCTCTACCAGTCCGCCCTCTCGAACGAGGCCGTCCACGCCCTCCAGCACGCCTGCTTCATCGGCTTCGGGATCCTGATGTGGATGCCGCTCTTCGGCCCTCTGCCGAAGCCGTCGTGGTTCGGGATCGGCGCGAAGATCGGCTACGTGGTCGGGGTGCGCTTCGCGGGCACGGTGCTCGGGAACGTCTTCATGTGGGCCAACACGGTCTTCTATCCCGACTACGCCGCAGGGGAGGCTGAGTTCGGGATCTCCCCGCTGTCCGACCAGGGGACCGCTGGGGTGATCATGACCGCCGAGGGTGGGCTGGTCACGCTGGGGGTGCTGGCATGGCTATTCCTGCTCTGGGCCCAGCAGGACACCGAGCGCCAGCGCCTGGTCGAGCTGGCCCAGGAGCGCGGCGTCGAGCTGAGCGACGCGCGGGCACGACGCGCGGTTGCCGCGGGGCAGGGCGCTCGCCTGGAACAGCGGCTGCGACAGGGACGCGCGTGACCGCGACGGAGGTGCCCGAAAGGGCGTCGCACCGATCGGAGCTCGCGCAGGAAGGGGTCAGCAACACCTTTCTCTACGTCCTGGTGTTCGTGGTCGGCACCGCGAGCCTGGGCGCGGAGATCGCGGCCGCCAGGCTGATGGCGCCCTTCTTCGGTGCCTCGACGATCGTGTGGGCCAACACGATCGGGGTCGTCCTCGTGTCCCTCTCAATCGGCTACTGGCTCGGGGGCCGGCTCGGAGACCGCTACCCCCGCGTCCGGAACCTCTGCCTGGTGGTGGCGGCGGCCGCGGCCTTGATCGCGGTCGTCCCATTCGCGGCGCGGCCGTTCTTCGAGGTGGCAACCGACGCCCTGGACGAGATCTCAGCGGGCGCGTTCGTCGGCTCCCTTGTCGGAGTCCTGTTCCTGATCGCGGTCCCGGTCGTCCTGCTCGGGACCTGCTCCCCCTGGGCGATCCGGCTGGCCGTCCCAGACGTGGAGCACTCCGGCCGTACCGCGGGACGCCTCTACGCGGTCTCCACCGTCGGCTCGCTGCTGGGCACGATGCTCGCAGCGCTGGTGCTGATTCCCTTCATCGGCACCCAAAGGACCTTCCTTGCATTCGCCATCGCCCTGGGGCTGGTCGCCGCAGCGGGTCTCGGCTGGCGCTACCTGGCAGTGCCCGCCGCCCTGGCCGCGGCGCTGGCGATCCCGATCGGAACCGTGAAGGCCACCGAGGGCGAGCGAGTCCTGTTCGAAGGCGAGAGCGAGGAGCAGTACATCCGTGTGGTCGAGGACGAGGACGACGGCGACCGCAAACTCGAGCTGAACGAGGGACAGGCCGTCCACTCGCTCTACCGGCGGGGCAGCTATCTGACCGACGACGTCTGGGACGGCTACCTCGTCGCGCCCTTCGCGGTTCGCTCCGAGCCTCCGGAGAGGATCGCGATCCTGGGGAATGCGGCGGGGACGACGGCGCGTGCGTACGGCCACTACTTCCCGCAGACCGAGGTGGACGGGGTCGAGATCGACGCCAAGCTGAGCGAGCTGGGGGAGGAGTACTTCGACATGGAGAACCCGAAGCTCGAGGTCTTTCACGAGGATGCCCGTCCCTGGCTCGAGCGCTCCGACGGCGACTACGACGTGATCATGGTGGACGCGTACCGCCAGCCCTACATCCCCTTCTACCTGGCCACCAAGGAGTTCTTCGAGCTGGTCCGCGACCGCCTGGCCCCCGGCGGGGCCGTAGTGGTGAACGCAGGACACCCGGAGGGCAACGACGACCTGGAGAAGGTGCTGGGCGCGACCATGGCCGAGGTCTTCCCGACGGTCCTGCGGGATCCGATCGAGGACACCAACACCCTGCTGATCGGCAGCGAATTTCCAGGCTCGGCGCAGAAGCTCGCCGAGGCGGTCCCCGGCCTGGCTCCTGATCTGCGTGTCATCGCGGCGAGAGAGTCGGCGAAGGTCGAGGACTACCTGCGCGGGGGCGAGGTCTACACCGACGACGTCGCGCCGGTGGAGTGGCTGATCGACCGCTCGATCCTGGGCTACGCGTCCGAGGACTGACCGCGCCGGCGCTCTCTGAGCCTCCCGGCCCAATGGCGGGCGAGGATCGGGACCGCGCAAGCGAGGTCCACCGCGAAGGACCAGGCGCGGCCGGGCGGCCCAGTCAAGGCCCACGCCTCGAGGCGCTCGGGCAGCGAGCGCCTCAGGCCGCTACCTGGCGTCCGCTTCGCCGATCGGCCGGCGGGCCGCTCGCGGTCGTCCTCTAAGGTGCGCCGGGCCATGGAGACGACCGTAAAGGAGCTGCCGGACTCGCGCGCCCGGGTCGAGGTCAAGGTCGACCCCGACGAGGTCGAGCGCCGGATCAGGGAGACCGCCACCCGCCTGGGCGGCGAGATGAAGGTCTCGGGATTCCGCGAGGGCAAGGTCCCGCCCGAGATGGTCCTGCAGCGCCTGGGGCGCGAGACGGTTCTGAGCGAGGCACTCGAGGGCTCGCTCGGCGATTGGTACGAACGCGCCATGATCGATTCCGAGGTCAGCCCGGTCGGCGACCCGAAGCTCGACCTGAGTCAGCTGCCCGACGCCGGCGACCCGCTGGAGTTTGCGATCGAGGTGAGCGTCCTGCCCGCGGCCGAGCTGGGCGACTACAAGGGAATCGAGGTCGGCAGGGCCGAGCCCGAGGTCCCCAAGGACGCCGTTGACCAGGAGCTGGAACGCTTGCGCGAGGGCTTCGCTCGGTTGAACCCCGTGGACCGCGAGGCGAGGGACGGGGACGTGCTCCTGATCGACTACGAGGGGACGATCGAGGGAGAGCCGTTCGAAGGCGGCAGCGCCAGGGACTACCTGCTGGAGGTGGGGGCCGGCCGGGTCCTGCCCGAGTTAGAGCAGGCGCTGAAGGGGGCGAAGGGCGGGCAAGAGCTGACTGCGACGATCAACTTTCCCGTGGACTACCAGGGCGATGAGGTCGCGGGCAAGACCGCGGAGTTCAGGATCCAGGCACGCGAAGTCCGCGAGAAGGAGCTACCCGAGCTGAACGACGACTTCGCGGCTGAGGCTTCCGAGTTCGACACCATCGAGGAGCTGAGGCAGGACATCTCGGCCCGGATCGAGGAGTACCTCGAGGGCCAGATCGCCGAGCGCTTCCGCGCGGACGCCCTGGACGCGGCCGTGTCCAAGGCCAGGGTCGAGCTGCCCGATGCGGTGGTCCAGGCGCGCGCGTCGGAGATGTGGAGCAGGGTCGAGCGCCAGCTGCGCGAGCGCGGCATCGATCCCGAGACCTATCTGAAGATGCAGGACAAGGGACGCGAGGAGTTGATCGCCGAGGCCAGGCCGGAAGCCGAGCAGGCCCTGAAGCGCGAGGCGGTCCTGGACGCCGTCGCCGACGCCGAGGGAATCGAGGTCGGAGAGGAGGACCTGCTCGAGGCCCTTCAGATCCCGCCTGGCCACGAGGACCACGGGCACCCGGAGCCCACCGATGCGCTCGCCGAGCTGCGCAAGAGCGGGCGCGACAAGATGCTCGCCCAGGACCTTCGCATGCGGCGCGCGCTCGAGACGATCGCGGAGCAGGCCACGCCGATTCCGCTCGACCAGGCCGAGGCGCGGGAGCAGATCTGGACTCCCGAGAAGGAGCGGGAGGAGAAGGGCGGCCTCTGGACGCCGGGCGCGGACTAGCTTCGGCGGCGGTCTCCCGTCATCCGGACTCGACCTCGCGCCTGAGGTTCTCGAACACCTTGTTCCAGCCGTCCTCGTGGTCGGAGACGGCCTCCTCGTCCCAGAGGTCGCGGTGGACGAAGCGCACCGTGGTCCGGCCGTCGCTCTCCGCGAAGTCGATCTCGATCAGCTGCTCGACCTGGTCGCGATCGTCGTCCCAGACCCAGGTGAAGGCGAGCCGCTGCGGCGGATCGATCTCGGTGTAGCGGCCGCCACCGCCGTAGCGTGCGTCCTCGTGCGGGTTCCGCATCACGACCCGGACCTCTCCGCCGACCCGCAGGTCCACCCGCGCTTGCGGCGTCTCCCAGTCGGGACCGGCGTGCCACCAGCGGCGCATGACCTCCTCGCTTGTGAACGCGTCGAAGACCCGGTCGGCCGGGGCGGCGAAGCTCCGCTCCATCGTCAGGGTCTGGCGCTCATTCATCGCTTCATTCTGGCGCGAAGCCGCATCTGCAGCCAGGCCCGCGCCAGAAGGAGGCTGCCGGTGCCGCCCACCAGCGGCACCAGCTCCTCCACGGGAATCCCGGAGACGTGGGCGATCACGCCTGATTCTCGTAGCTGTCGTGGTAGTTCCACCACCCGTACGGCGGGGTCTTCGGGTAGCCATCCGGCGAGTCCTCCCACTCCTCCTGCCGTCCCAGCGCAGTGATGTCGAGGTAGCTCCAAGTGCTACCCATGCGCTCGTCGCCCCGGGCGTCCACGAAGTAGGTCCGGAAGATACGGTCGCCCTCGCGGATGAACGCGTTGGTTCCGTGCCACTCGCCGACCCCGAAGTCCTTGTCGAAGTCGTCGGTGATCTCGTACCAGGGGATGTGATCCCAGCCCATGCGCTCTTGCAGACTCTGGATCTCCGACTGGGGAGCGCGCGAGATGAATGCGAGCGAGGTGTCCCGCCCACTCAGGTGGGCCGGGTGCGCGACCTGGTCGGCCACGAACGAGCAGCCCACGCACGCCCGCTCCGGGTACGAGCCACCCTCAGCGTAGGTGGTGACCTCCGGCCCGTAGTAGGCGCGGTACACGACCAGCTGACGACGCCCCGCGAACAGGTCGGCGAGGCTCGCCGAGCCGTTCGGCCCCTCGAAGCGGTAGTCCTTCTCCACCGCCATCCAGGGCATCCGGCGCCGCTCTGCGGCGAGGGCGTCGCCGTCTCGCGTGTACTTCTTTTCCTTGACCAGCAGCCGCTTCTGGGCCGCCTCCCACTCCTCCGGTGAGACCACATCCGGTGTCTTCATGTCGATTCCTCCTGCAGGTAGTCGTCTACGACGTCGAACAGGCGGGTCCAGCGCGCCCGTTGGGTGTCCATCCAGTCGGCGGCCCCCTCGAGCGCCCGCGGATCGAGCGAAAGGCGGTGATTCCGCCCGTCGATCACGCGGATGACGACACCCGACTCCTCGAGCACCTTCAGGTGCTTCGAGATCGCCGGCTTCGACACGGGGAACTCCCGGGTCGCCTCGGCGACGGTGGCCGTGCCCTCCGAGAGCCGCTCGACGATTCCCCGGCGGATGGGATGGGCAAGTGCCTTGAATGGATCGTTAACCATATAGTTAACAGTAGCACGAGAGCGTCGGGTCGTCATAGCTCGAGCGAGGTCTGATGAGCCGGATAGGTCAGCCGGCCCCCCTCCCGGGTCGCGAACGGCGTCAGCTCGTGCTCTCTCAGCTTCCCATCGGGACCCAGATGAGTGACGCGCCATCCCCGCTCGAAGAGAGCGTCGGCGATGAGGCGGCGGTGGCACTGGGTCCAGTCGGCCTCGGCGCACATGACCGCGGTCCGGCCGGACTCGCCGCCCCCGGGCCGCTCCGCGGCCTGGGTCGCGAGCTCCTCGAGGTGCGCGATGCCGGCGGCGAACTCGTCGCTCGCCATGTGATCGGCGTAACCGCGGAAGGCCTCGTCCTCCCAGCCGTCGTTGGGTGAGCCGGGGGCCGGGGTGCGGCGCCCGCCGAGCTGCTCTCCCATCTGCTCGTACGCGATTCCCGCCGCCCGCAGGGATCCGGCGAGCGGCGAGCGGTTGAAGTGCTCATACCGTGAGCGAGGGTTCGCGCGCACGTCCGCCAGCAGCGCCACCCCGGCCCCGCGCAGCAGCGACAGGAACTCACGCTCCTCGTGGTTCGAGTGCCCGACGGTCAGGATCTCGGCGCCCGGGTTCATCGCGCGATTCTCGCGGCTGGGACGAGCGCCGCGCAAGCCGGAGGGGACCGGCGACCCCTTTGAGTATCCTCACGCCCCCAATGAGTCCTCTCGTCCCCATGGTCGTCGAGCAGACCTCCCGCGGAGAGCGGGCGTTCGACATCTACTCGCGGCTGCTGAACGAGCGCATCGTGTTCCTGGGGACCCCGGTGACCGAGGACATCGCGAACCTGATCGTCGCCCAGCTGATCCACCTGGAGTCCGAGGACCCGGACAAGGACATCAGCATCTACATCAACTCGCCCGGCGGGTCGGTCTACGCGGGCCTGGCGATCTACGACGCGATGCAATTCATCAAGCCCGACGTCCAGACCATCTGCGTGGGCGTCGCGATGAGCATGGGCGCGCTGCTGCTATCGGGCGGCGCCAAAGACAAGCGCATGGCCCTGCCCAACTCGAAGATCCTGATTCACCAGGTCTCGGGTGGCTTCTCCGGCCAGGCGTCGGACATCGAGATCCACGCCAAGGAGATCATCGACGTGCGCCAGCGCCTGGACGAGATCATCGCCAAGCACACGGGCCAGCCCCTCGAGAAGGTCGCAAACGACACCGAGAGGGACTACTTCATGAGCGCGGAGGAGGCCAAGGAGTACAACCTGGTCGACCGCGTGATCGAGCACCGCTGATTTCCTGAGCGCTCGTCTTTGCACAGCCGTCCTCGTGGCCGCCGTGGTCGCGACCGCGCCCGTCGCCCGTGCCTCGGCGGCCGCGTTCACGCCCGGGTCCGCCTCCGTGAAGCCGCGCGAGGCCTTCTTCGACGCTCGCGGTGGGATCACGATCCGGTTTCGGTTCGACGCACCTAGGCCGACCGATGTGTCGGTGCGGATCGCCGGCGGGGGTCGTGAGGTGCGGCGGCAGGAGCTGAAGCAGCTCGAGCCCGGCGCCGTCCGCGAGTTCCGCTGGGACGGACTGACCGAGGGCCGGAAACCGGCGCCCGACGGCCGCTACCGCGTCCTCGTCGGGACCTCGGGGTCCGACCTGGCGCTCGCCGGGCGGGTCACGCTGCGCGGCCACCGCCACCCGGTCCCGCGAAGGCACGGCTCGCGCGGCCCCGTGGGCGAGTTCGGAGCCGCGCGCACGGGGGGCCGCTGGCACCAGGGCTTCGACGTCCTGGCGCCGTGCGGCACACCGTTGGTGGCGGCGAGGGGAGGGACGGTAGTCCGCCGGCGCTATGACCCGCGGCTCGACGGCCACTTCGTCGTGATCTCCGGGCGCAAGGAGGGGCTGACGTACCGCTACTCCCATCTGATCGCTCCCGCGAAGGTGACGCAGGGGGAACGCGTCTTCACCGGCCAGCGCATCGGCTTCGTGGGCGATACCGGAAACGCCCGGACGACCCCGTGCCACCTGCACTTCGAGCTGCGCAAGCGCAGCGGGCGGTTCCTCGACCCCGAGCCGCGCCTGCGGGCCTGGGATCGCCACAGCTAGTCGCAAGGGCAAAAAGCCCGGGCGCTGTGAACCGATCTGTTCACGAACGACGTCTGACCCAGGCAGGACACGGGCACCGCTTGGCGTAGAAGAACGCGTCAGGCCGGTGCGGTCCGCCCCCTAAGCTTCCGGGGAGGGGCCCCAGCCGGAGAACGTCGACCTAGGGAGTGGATTCCGCTGGCACGTCCGACCGATTCCAACGAGCAGCTTCTCTGCAGCTTCTGCGGCAAGTCACAGCGCCAGGTCAAGAAGCTGATCGCGGGTCCGGGCGTCTACATCTGCGACGAGTGCATCGACCTCTGCAACGAGATCATCGACGAGGAGCTGACGGCTCCGCCCACCTTCGAGCTCGAGAACCTTCCGAAGCCCGTCGAGATCAACGACGTCCTCGACGAGTACGTCGTCGGCCAGGAGGCCGCCAAGCGGGCGCTGTCAGTCGCCGTCTACAACCACTACAAGCGCGTCCAGATCTCCTCCAACGCCGCCGAGAGCGGTGACGAGCCCGAGATCGAGCTTCAGAAGTCGAACATCCTGCTGCTCGGGCCGACCGGCTGCGGCAAGACCCTGCTCGCCCAGACGCTGGCCCGGATCCTGAACGTGCCCTTCGCGATCGCCGACGCGACCGCGCTGACCGAGGCCGGCTACGTCGGCGAGGACGTGGAGAACATCCTGCTGAAGCTCATCCAGGCCGCCGACTTCGACGTGAAGAAGGCCGAGACCGGGATCATCTACATCGACGAGATCGACAAGATCGCCCGCAAGGCTGACAACCCGTCAATCACGCGCGACGTGTCCGGCGAGGGCGTGCAGCAGGCGCTTCTGAAGATCCTCGAGGGGACCACCGCGTCGGTCCCGCCGCAGGGCGGCCGCAAGCACCCCCACCAGGAGTTCCTGACGATCGACACGTCGAACGTCCTCTTCATCTGCGGCGGGTCGTTCGCCCAGCTCGACGACGTGATCGAGAAGCGCATCGGCAACCACGGCGTCGGCTTCGGCGCCGAGGTCCAGTCGAGCGTCGACAAGGACACCGGCGAGCTGTTCGAGCAGGTGCTGCCCGAGGACTTCATGGAGTACGGCCTCATCCCGGAGTTCATCGGGCGCCTGCCGGTGATCACGGCGATCCACCAGCTCAGCCGCGGCGACCTGATCCGGATCCTGGCCGAGCCCAAGAACGCCCTGGTCAAGCAGTTCCACCGCTTCTTCGAGTTCGACGACATCGACCTCGTCTTCGCGCCCGACTCCCTCGGCGCGATCGCCGACAAGGCGATCGCGCGCGAGACCGGCGCCCGCGGCCTGCGCTCGATCCTGGAGGAGACGCTGATGGACGTCCAGTTCGAGCTCCCCTCCCGCGGCGACGTCTCCAAGTGCGTGGTCACCAAGGAGACGATCGAGAAGGGCCTGAAGCCGATGCTCGTCACCGACTCCGCGGGCGAAGAAGTCTCGGTCGACGAGCAGCTGGACGAGCAGGCCTCCTAGGGACAGGCGCGCCGGTCCCTCACGGTCGCACGCCGAGGGCGCGCCGTAAGATCGGCGCCCCTTGGACGCCGAGCGCAAGAAGTCCCTGGAAGCGACGACCCGCTGGGATCCCGGTGCGGTCGAGCGGCGCATCTTCGAGCGCTGGATGGAGGGTGGCTGGTTCCATCCCCCCGCAGAGGGCAACCCGGAGCAGAACTTCTCGATCGCGGTTCCTCCGCCCAACGTCACTGGGGCGCTCCACATGGGACACGCCCTGAACGGCACGATCCAGGATGTCCTGATCCGGATCAACCGCATGCGAGGTCGTAACACCCTGTGGG
This sequence comes from Solirubrobacterales bacterium, assembly GCA_021323175.1. Taxonomy (GTDB): domain Bacteria; phylum Actinomycetota; class Thermoleophilia; order Solirubrobacterales; family 70-9; genus VGBV01. The sequence continues at coordinate 20,538 of JAJTCK010000012.1, forward strand.
TCTTGGGGACCGACCACGCCGGAATCGGCACGCAGGCGGTCGTCGAGAAGGAGCTGGCCGCCGAGGGCACCACCCGCCAGGAGATCGGCCGCGACGCGTTCAACGAGCGGATCTGGGCGTGGAAGGCGCAGTACGGCTCGACGATCGTCGAGCAGTTCAAGCGCCTCGGTGCGAGCTGCGACTATGAGCGCGAACGCTTCACGCTCGACGCGGGATACGTCAAGGCGGTCTACCGGGTCTTCACGGCCCTCTACGAGCAGGGCTGGATCTACCGCGACGACTACATCGTCAACTGGGACCCGGGCATGCAGTCGGCGATCTCGGACCTGGAGATCGAGAACCGCGAGGTAACGGACACCCTTTACGAGATCGCGTATCCGCTGAAGAACCCCCGGGCGGGAACCGGAGCAGCCGCGACTGAAGGCGGCGGGGAGCTGGTGGTCGCAACGGTCCGGCCCGAGACAATGCTTGCCGACACCGCGGTGGCCGTGAACCCAAACGACGGGCGCTACGGCAATGCGGTGGGTAAGAGGGCCGAGCTGCCCCTGGTCGGCCGCGAGCTTCCGGTGATCGCCGACGAGCACGTTGACGTCGAGTTCGGGACCGGCGCGCTCAAGATCACGCCGGGACACGACCCGAACGACTTCGAGATCGGCCAGCAGCACGGCCTGGAGGTCATCTCGGTGATCGGCGAGGACGGCCGCGTCACGGACGAGGCGCCCGAGCGCTTCCGCGGCATGACGACCGCCGACGCGCGCGAGGCGGTGGTCGCCGAGCTTCGCGAGCAGGGGCTGATCCGCGGTGAGGAGCCTTACAGGCACTCGGTCCCGTTCTCGCACCGCTCAGGCGAGCGGGTGGAGCCCCTGATCTCGCTGCAGTGGTTCTGCCGGATGGACGAGATGGCAAAGGCGGCGATCGACGTCGTCAAGGAGGGCCAGGTCCGCTTCGTGCCCGAGGATCCCCATGCCCGGGTCTATCTGGACTGGCTGGGGCGGATTCGCCCCTGGTGCGTCTCGCGCCAGCTCTGGTGGGGGCACCGGCTCCCGGTCTGGTACCGCGGCGACGGCGAGGAATCCGAGGTGTACGTCGGCGAGGACCCGCCCGAGGGCGACGGCTGGGCGCAGGAGTCCGATGTGCTCGACACCTGGTTCAGCTCGGCGCTGTGGCCATTCGCCACTCTCGGTTGGCCCGATACGGAGGCACCGGAGTACAGGGCATTCTTCCCGACCGACGTCCTCTCGACGGCGCGGGACATCATCTTCCTCTGGGTCGCGCGGATGATCATGACCTCGCTCCAGTTCACCGGCGAGATCCCCTTCAGCGTGGTCAATATCCACTCCGTGATCCAGGCGCCTGACGGGCGCCGGATGTCGAAGAGTCTGGGAACCGGGATCGACCCCCTCGACGAGATCGAGGTCCACGGGGCCGATGCCCTGCGGTTCGGGCTGCTGGCGATGTCCTCGGCGCAGGACGTCCGCTACTCGGAGGCGCGCGTCAAGCAGGGGCGGGACCTGGCCAACAAGATGTGGAACGCGTCGCGGCTGATCCTCATGAACGCGGGGGACCCGAGCCGGGAGCGGATCGACGCGGCGGTGCGTAGGCTCGCCGCCGGCGACGCTCCCGCCGAGGACCGCTGGATCGCCAGCCGGCTTCAGCGAGCGATCGCCTCGGTCTCGGACTCGATCGAGGACTTCGACTTCTCCCATGCGGCCCTGCACCTCTACGACTTCTTCTGGTCGGAGCTCTGCGACTGGTACCTCGAGATCGTCAAGGAACGGTTGTACGAAGGAGACGAGGCCGCGTCGGCGACGCTGCTGTGGGCCCTCGAGCGGGTCCTGGCGCTGGCACACCCGTTGATGCCCTTCGTGACCGAGGAGATCTACGGCTATCTGCCCGCCGGCGAGTCCGAGGCGCTCGTTGTCCACCCGTTCCCGCAGGCGGACGACGCCCTGCTGAACGTGGATGCAGAGGCCCGGATCGGGGCGGCCATCGAGCTGACCCGGGCCCTGCGCCGCTGGCGGGACCTGGCGGGGGTGGCCCCCGGCCAGGTGCTCGACGCACGCGCCCCGGGGGAGGCGCCTCACGACCTGGTGGCGCGGCTGGCGAGGGTCTCTTTCGCCGGTGACGGCAGGCCCATCGCGACCGTGGGAGGGGTTGAGCTGGTGGAGACCGAGGGGCTGGACGCTGCCGCCGTGGAGGGCCGCGTCGAGGAGCGCCGCGCCAAGCTGCGCGCCGAGGTGGAGCGGGGCGAGAAGAAGTTGGGCAACGAGGGCTTCGTGGCGAAGGCCCCCGCGGACGTGGTGGACGAAGAGCGCCGCAAGCTCGAGGCGTACAGGTCCGAACTTGAAGAACTCGGCTGAAGCCGTGAACCGCATCCTCGAAGCCCGTGAGTTCCTCGGCTGGAAGCTCGGGCTGGAGAGGATGCGGCGCCTCTGCTCGCTGCTGGGGATGCCGCAGCACCGCTTCGCGTCCGTGCACGTGGTCGGCACGAACGGGAAGACGTCGGTCGCCCGGATGACGGCGGCCATCGTGAGTGCGCACGGCGTTCGGGCCGGCGCCTACCTCTCCCCCCACATCCACGAGTGGAGGGAGCGGATCGTGATCGGTCGAGAGCCCATCGCAGAGCACTCGTTCGTCGAGGCCCTCGAGCAGGCCGAGCAGGCGGCCGTCGCGGCCGACCGCGTCGCCCCCGAGGACGAAGGACCGGTCACCCAGTACGAGCTGTTGACCGCGGCCGCGTTCCTCGCACTCGCGGCCGCCCGCGCCCAAGTCGGCGTGATCGAGGCTGGGCTGGGTGGCCGGCTGGACGCGACCAACGTGATCCCGTCGAAGGTGACCGTCCTGACCTCCGTCGGCCTCGACCATACGGAGTGGCTGGGGGAGTCTCTTCCCGAGATCGCAACCGAGAAGCTCGCTGTCTTGCACGACCACAGCACGCTGGTCACCGGGGACCTGCCCGCGAAGGTGCGGCCGGTGGTCGAGGAGGCTGTGCGTTGCCGGAGCGCGCGACACCTGCGGCCGGGGCACGGGGTCCCCGGCTCGGATGGCGGTGCGGCGGACGAGGGGCTGAGGGGGTTTCCGGGAAGGAACTTCGCGCTCGCGCGGGCGGCCGCTGCGGCGGTGCTGGACCGCGAGCTCGACGAGGGGGTGGTCGCGAGCGTCCGCGAGATGGTCGTGATTCCCGGTCGCGCCGAGGTGATCGCGGGCGACCCCCCGGTGATCCTCGACGCCGCGCACAACCCCCAGGGCGCCCGAGCGCTCGCCGAGATGCTTCCCGAGCTCTCAAAGGGCCGCTCCGTCGTCGGCTGCCTCGCCGTGCTTGAGGACAAGGACGCCGCGGGGATCGTCGCCGCTCTCTCCCCGGCGTGCTCGCTCGTCATCTGCACCGAGGTGCCGGCCGAGGCGATGGAGGCGTCAGGCAGGCCGGGGGCGCGCTCGCGGTCGGCCGAAGAGCTGGCCGGGCTGGCCCGTGACGCCGGCGCCGAGGCCGAGGCCGTGGCCGACCCGCGCGCCGCCTGGCGACGGGCACGAGACCTTGCGCGCGAGTCCGAATCGGTGGCGCTGGCCGCCGGTTCCCACTACCTTCTCAAGGCCGTATGGACAGAGAGGCACGCAGCGAGCTCCTGACGATGATGGGCCTGGTCGCGCTGGTCGTGGCCGTGGTGATCCTCGTCTTCTTCGCGATCGGGTACGTATTCGGCCTGCTCTTCCTCTGAATCGGTCGCTCACAAGCGGGCATGGGAGGTTGCGTCCTGACACTGCCTGAGCCCCTACACTCGGCGCCCCTACCCACCGGACCCCACCTCTGCCCCACCTAACCATGCTCTCCATATTCGGCATAGACAGCGGCGGCCTGAGCCTGGTGACGAACCTGCTGGTCCTGTTCCTGGTCGTCACCTACCTGGCCCTGATTTACTGGACCTATCTGGACGCGAAGCGTCGGATCCAGGACCCGGTGCTGATCGCGTGCGCCACCGCGGCCTCGGTCTTCCCGTTCGTCGGGACCGTCATCTACACGATCTTGCGTCCGCCGGAGTTCCTCGAGGACCGCGAGGAGCGTGACCTCGAGCTGCGCGCTGCCGAGCTGCGGCTCCGCCAGTTGATCGACCAGGCGTGCCCCCACTGCGAGTATCCGATCGAGCGCGACTACCTCCGCTGCCCCAACTGCGAGCGCCGCCTGCGGAACCCCTGCCGCAAGTGCACCAGGGCGCTGGATCCGAAGTGGGGGGTGTGCCCCTATTGCGAGACCGAGGTGCGCCGCCGGCGTGAGCGCAGCGAGGGCGACCGAAGCCGCGCCGCCAGGGCGCGCGCCGCCAGGTCGGGGCGTCCGACCCGCGCCGGCGCCGACCCGCCGAGAGCTGCCGGCTCCGATGGCCGCGATGCCCAGAGCCGTCCGCAGCGCGACCCGGTGGCCCAGGGCCAGAGCCGTTCGCAGGAGGCTCCTCGCGAGGGCCGCCCCGCGCGCCCCGAGAGCTGATCCCGCTAGCTTTCCCGCCCCTTGGAACGCACGCTGATCCTCGTCAAGCCCGACGCTTTCTCGCGCCGACTCAGCGGCGAGGTGATCGCCCGCTTCGAGCGCAAGGAGCTCTCGCTGATCGCCCTGAAGATGATGCAGGCCGGCGAGGATCTCGCCAACACCCACTACGCCGAGCACACCGAAAAGCCGTTCTTCGGCGAGCTCGTCTCGTTCATCACGGGGGGTCCGCTGGTCGCGATGGTCCTCGAGGGCCCGAACGCCGTCAACGCGGCCCGTCAGGTGATCGGCGCGACCGACCCGGTCGAGGCCGACGCCGGCTCCATCCGCGGCGAGTTCGGGACCGAGGTCACCTTCAATCTCGTCCACGGCTCGGACTCGCCCGAGTCAGCCGAGCGCGAGATCGGGATCTGGTTCCCCGAGCTGTGACGTTCCGGGGCGCAGGCCCCGTCGCAGGATGAAGGTGATACTCGCGTCGCGCTCGCCCCAGCGCAAGGCGCTGCTCGAGGCGCTCGGGGTCCAGTTCGAGGTCACCGACCCCAGGGTCGAAGAGATGACCGAGGGGGATCCGTCTGAGATCGTGCTCGAGAACGCGCGCTGGAAGGCGGCCTCGATCGCGGCGATCGAGGCCCCGGGGACGCTCGTGATCGCGGGGGACACCGAGGTCGCCGTGGACGGACGAGCACTCGGACAGCCGGAAGACGAGGCGGAGGCGCAGGAGCACCTGAGACAGCTGTCCGGGCGCGAGCACGAGGTCCTCGGGGCGATCGCCCTGATGGGGCCCGGCACCGACGAGGAGGGGCTTGCCCACGCGCGCGAGGGCGTCGTGTCGACCACCGTGCGGATGAAGGCCCTGGACAGGCCCCTGCTGGACGCGTATCTCGCCTCGGGGGAGTGGCGGGGACGCGCGGGGTCCTACGCTATCCAGGGGCTTGGGTCCGCGCTGGTCGAGGAGGTCAGGGGCGACCTCTCGAACGTGATCGGGTTGTCGGTCGCGCTGCTCCTGCAACTGGCCCCGGAGCTGTCAGGCGGACGGGGCGAGGCCTTTCAGCAGGGCTGAGGGGGTTCGCTACATTCGTTACGCCCCTCCGGCCGGGGCTAGGGGGCGGCCGGCCAACCAGGCGCGCGGCCCGCCGATTCCCGGCGTGCGTCCCGCGAGCGCGAAAGAAGACTTTGAGGACTAGGACATGTATCGGAAGCAGGTGCGCCGCCGCAGGGCGGTGCTGTTGCTGCTCGTCGTCGCCTCACTGACCCTGCTGAGCCTCTACTTCCGCGAGGGCGACGGCGGTCCCATGCACCGGATGCAGCGGGGCGTGGCCGCGGTGCTCGGCCCGTTCGCGGAGGGAGCAGACCGCGCGCTGAAGCCGGCGCGCGACCTGGTGAACTGGTTCGACGAGACGTTCGAGGCGCGGGGCGAGAACGAGAGCCTCCAGGAGGAGGTGACTGACCTGCGCGACCAGCTGGCCGAGGCCCAGACCAAGGCGGCGGCGGCCGGCGAGCTGGGCAGGCTGGCCGAGCTGACGGGAGGAGGCCTGGTGCCCCCCGGCCGCGAGGCGGTCAGTGCGCGGGTCGTCGGCCGTTCCCCGACGGTCTGGTACTCGACCGTGACCATCGACAAGGGCAGCAGTGCGGGCGTCCGCGTTGACGATCCGGTGATCGCCGCCGACGGCCTGGCCGGAAAGATCACCGCCACCACGCAGGGAACGGCCCAGGTGACGCTGATCACTGACCCGCAGAGCTCGGTGACGGGCCGGGTACTGCCAGAGGGCGCCATCGGAGTCGTCGAGCCTAACGTCGGAGACCCCGAGGACCTGTTCCTGAACTTCGTCCAGAGCGGCGAGGAGATCGCCGAGGGCCAGAACGTCGTCACCGCAGGGTTTACCGGCGGCTCGCTGGAGTCCCTGTTCCCGCCCGGGATCCCCATCGGCAGGGTCACCGACGCCTCGCTTGAGGAGCAGCAGGCCTACCAGCGGGTGCAGATGCGCGCCTACGCCGACCTGCGCGACATGCAGTTCGTCCAGGTGCTGGCGGAGACTCGGGGAGACGGATGATCCTCACACCGCAGATGTGGGCGCGCATGGTCGCGCTGGTCCTGGTGACCGCGCTGCTCCAGGTCACCTTCTTCGCGCGCGTCGAGGTGTTCGGCACCAGCCCCGACGGGGCCGTGCTCATCGTAATGGCGCTCGGACTGCTGGGCGGCAGCGTGTCCGGTGCCGTCACGGGGTTCTCGGTCGGCCTGCTCGTGGATTGCCTGCTGATGCAGACCTTGGGAGCGTTCGCGGCCGCGCTGATGGCGGTCGGATATGTGGCGGGGCGCTACCGCGAGAGCGTCGGCCGGCCTACCCGCGGCGCGATCCCCCTGCTGGGGGCGGGCTTCACGCTGCTCGGCACCCTCGCGTTCGTTGCGATCCAGGTCGGAACCGGGATCGACGCCGACGTCAGCGCGCTCGTCATCCGCGACGCGGTCGTCAAGACGATCCTCGGGGCCCTGCTTGCGCTGCCTCTATTCGTTCTCGTCAAACTTGTGATCAGGCCCGCCATCGTCGAGGACCGCCCAGGCGGCCGCCGGCCGGTGGCACCTCGGACCGCAGACTCGAGAGGCTGACCCGTGTACCGCCACAGATCCGGAGAAGAGACACCCGCCCGCAGCGCCAGGCTCTCCCGCCGGGTGGCGATCGTGACCGGAATCTCAGTCGCGATCTTCTCGGTCGTGTTCCTGCGCCTCTGGTATCTCCAGGTTCTCTCGGGCGACGAGTACCGAGAGCTTGCGAACGACAACCGGGTGCGTGAGGTGAGGGTTCCGGCCCCGCGCGGGGACATCCTCGACCGCGACGGAAAGGTGCTGGTCACGAACAGGACCCAGCTCGGCCTGCAGGTGGTGCCGGACGACCTGCCGAAGGCGGGAGCGGACCGCAAGCAGGTCCTGCGCGGCCTCAGCGCGGTGACCGGCATGACCCCACAGCGAATAGAGAGTGAGATCGAGGAGGTCCGGAGGATATCCCCGACCAGCCCGGTGATACTGAAGCGCGGACTGGGAGCCGGCAAGGTCTTCTTCCTGCGCGAGAACCAGAATCGCTTCCCGGGAGTGACCGTCGAGAGGGTGTTCACGCGTGACTACCGCCAGGGGACGATCGGGGCCCACCTGTTCGGCAACGTCGGCGAGGTGACCGCCGAGCAGCTGAAGCTGCCGCGGTACTCCAGCCTCGAGCAGGGCGACACGGTCGGCCAGTCCGGCATCGAGTACGAGTACGACCGGTTCCTGCGCGGGAAGCCGGGGTCGTCGCGGACGACTGTGGATGCCCTGGGCCGGCCGAAGGGCGAGCTGCGCGGCGAGCCCGCCCGCGCGGGCGACAGCGTGCGCCTGACGATCGACGCGGACCTGCAGGCGGCGGGGGAGGGTGCGCTCGGCTCGTTCGGCTTGCCGGGAGCGTTTGTGGCCATGGACGCGGACAACGGCGAGGTTCTGGCCCTTGGGTCGTCCCCCACCTTCGATCCCGCGATCTTCACCCGCTCCATCACCGAGTCTCAATACAAGGCGCTGGTCTCGCGCGAGAATGACGCGCCGCTCGCCAACCGCGCGATCCAGGGCGCTTACCCGACCGGGTCGATCTTCAAGGTCATCACCGCGACTGCGGCGCTCGACGGCGGCCTGATCACGCCGGAGGAGATCGTGAACGACCCGGGTGTGTTCCAGGCCCCGGGAGACACCCGCAAGTTCAAGAACGCCGGCGATGCGGTGTTCGGGCCGATCAACATGAACGATGCGCTCAAGGTCTCGTCCGACGTCTACTTCTACAAGCTCGGATTCGAGGCGGATGTCCCCAAGGGCCGCGGCGGCGTGATCCAGGAGTGGGCGTCGAGGCTGGGCCTCGGTGAGCCGACCGGAATCGACCTGCCGGCCGAGACGGAGGGCCTGGTGCCATCCCCCGCCTGGCGCAACCGGCTCTTCCGCCAGAAGCTGACCGACAGGCGCTGGACCGCGGGCGACAACATCAACCTCTCGGTCGGTCAGGGCGACCTGCAGGCGAACCCGCTGCAGATGGCGATCGCCTACGCGGCGATCGGCAACGGAGGCACCATCGTGCGCCCCCACCTGGCCCAGGGCGTCGAGAGCGTCACAGGCGAGCCGCTGCAGGACATCGAGCCAGCGCCGAAGCGCCAGGTCGAGGTACCCGAGGCGGCGCGCCAGACCATCATGACCGGCATCCGCCGCGCGGCGATGGAGGAGGGCGGGACCTCGTACCCCGTCTTCGGCAACTTCAAGGTTCCGGTCGCCGGCAAGACCGGGACGGCGGAGCGCGGCGTCACAGAGAGCGGCCTGCCCATCCCCGACCAGGCCTGGTACGTGGCGCTTGCGCCCGCGGACGACCCCGAGATCGTCGTGGCGGTCACGATCGAGCGCGGCGGCTTCGGCGCCGACTCGGCGGCACCGGTGACTGCCAGGATCCTGGAGCAGTACTTCGAGCAGCCCATCACGCCGGCGGTGGCGACCGGGCAGGCGGCGACCGAATGAGAATCCCCGACTCTGTGACCCCCGTCGCGGCTAACCTCGACTGATGGAGGCGGCACGCCCCCTGACCCTGCCTGGCCGGCGGATCGCCGTCGGCACACGATTCAACCTCGCGTACTTCGACGGGGTGATGATGGCCGCGGCGCTCGGGCTGATCGCGTTCTCGATCTTCACGCTGGCGGCGGCCACGGCCGACGACATTCCGGGCTCTCCCCTCTACTTCGTGCTGCGGCAGGGCATCTACGCGCTGATCGGACTGGTGCTGATGTTCGCCGTCGCCCGCGTGGACTACTCGCGCTTCCGGGAGCTGCGGGTCGGCATCTACTCGATCATGATCGCGTCGATCTGCCTGGTGCTCGTCTTCGGCGCCGCCGCTCGCGGGTCGCGCCGCTGGATCGAGCTGCCCTACTTCCGCTTTCAACCATCGGAGCTCGCCAAGCTGCTCCTGATCGTCGCACTCGCGGCGTTCGTGATCGAGCACCGCCGCCGCGGCGGCGACTGGCGCTCCACCGTCCGGATCCTGGCCATCGGCCTGGCCCCGGCCGCACTCGTCTTCCTACAACCGGACCTCGGCACCGCACTCGTGATCGGGGTCATCACACTCGCAATCCTGTTCCTGTCGGGGGTGCCGTGGAAGCACTTCGCGGCCATCGGAGGCGCTGTGGCGGCCATCGCCGCCATCGCCCTGGTGCTCGCCCCGGCGGCCGGGGTGCCGATCCTGAAGGACTACCAGCAGGAACGGCTGACGAGCTTTTTGAATCCAAGCGACGACCCAACCGACTCGAGCTACCAGCTTCGGCAGAGCCAGATCGCGATCGGCGCCGGCGAGAAGTCCGGCCGCGGCGATCAGGCATCTCAGACGGAGCTCAACTTCCTCCCCGAACATCACACGGACTTCATCTTCGCCGTGATCGGGGAGAGGTACGGGTTCCTGGGCGCCGCTTTCGTACTGTCCCTTTACGCCCTGCTCGTATGGCGGGCGCTGCGCTTACTGACGTTCTCGAAGAACCTCTACGGGACCCTGATCGCAGGCGGAATCGCCGCGATGCTGATGTTCCAGGTTTTCCTCAACGTGGGAATGAACCTGGGGATCATGCCCGTCACCGGGATCACCCTGCCTCTCATGAGTTACGGGGGATCCTCGGTGCTGGTCACCTTGATGGCGATCGGGTTGCTTCAGAGCATCCATATCCAGGCGCAGCTGGCCAGCCGCGACAGCAGGGCACCGAATCCACTGTTGCGCTGATACACCAAGAGCCCACCCAAACCACAACCAACGCGCATGCCGCCGCCGGTGCAGCCGGCGGGACGCGTGGGCGCCGGCACACAGCCGCGCCCCCCGCAGTCGTGCGCGGGCTCCGCTCAGCGCGGAAAGGAAACACATGAAGAAGGAAATCCTCGTAAGCGTCGATCGGGGCGAAACCCGGGTCGCTGTGCTCGAGGGCAAAGGAGCAACGGTCCGCGGCAAGGGCAAGAACGACACCAAGCGCAAGAAGCCCGCCCCCGGCGGCGACTGGAAGGTCGCCGAACTCTACGTCGAGCGGCGCGGGCGCCGGTCCATCGTCGGCAACATCTACAAGGGGAAGGTAGACAACGTCCTGCCCGGGATGGAGGCGGCGTTCGTGGACATCGGCCTCGAGCGAAACGGCTTTCTCCACGTAGACGAGATCGTCATGCCGGACGGCAAGGCGGTTCCGAAGCGCGGCCGCGGCAAGGGCCGCCGGATCGACGAGCTGATTAAGCCCGGGCAGGAGATCGTCGTCCAGGTCGTCAAGGACCCACTGAAGACCAAGGGCGCGCGACTGTCGATGCAGCTCTCGATCGCCGGCCGCTACCTGGTCTACATGCCTCAGGGCGGCGGCATCGGCGTGTCCAAGCGCCTGGCCGACAAGGAGCGTCAGCGGCTGCGCAAGCTGATCGACGGCGTGGACATCGGGGGAGGCGGCGTGATCGTGCGCACCGCGGCACAGGGCGCCAAGAAGGAGGACTTCAAGCGCGAGATGCAGTACCTGCACCGCCTCGATGAGGTCGTGGCCGAGCGCGCGAAGAAGTCAGCCGCCGGCGAGATGATCTTCCAGGAGGCCGACCTCTCCATCCGCGTCGTGCGGGATGTGCTCGTGGAGGAGTTCGAGGGCGCCGTCATCGACGACCCCAAGCAGCACGAGCGTGTCACCAAGTTCCTCCAGCGCACCGCTCCCGAGTTGGCCGACTCGGTCGAGCTCTACGAGGACAAGCAGCCGCTGCTGGAGAAGTGGAACGTCGAGGAGGCGTTCCAGTCAGTGCTCTCCCGCCGCGTCGACCTTCCCTCGGGCGGTTACCTGATGATCGACTACGCGGAGGCCCTGACGGTCATCGACATCAACACAGGATCGTTCACCGGCCGGGGCAAGGGGCGCTTGGAGGACACGATCACGAAGGTGAACGTTGAGGCCGCTGAGGAGGTCGTGCGCCAGTTGAGGATGCGCGACATCGGCGGCATCATCGTCATCGACTTCATCGACATGGCACGGGCCCGCAACCGCGACCAAGTGCTGAAGACCCTTCGAAACGCGCTCGATCAGGATCGGACCAAGACCTACGTGGTCGAGGTCTCGCCCCTGGGGCTGGTCGAGATGACGCGTCAGAACGTGACTGACGGCGTGCGCGAGATCCTGACGAAGCGGTGCCCGACGTGCGACGGGGAGGGCGTGGTGGCCTCGGAGGAGACGGTCGCGATCGAGATCGTTCGCAAGCTCTCCGACGTGGTGGCCGAGAAGTCCGACCCCGAGGCCTTCCTGGTCCGGGTCAACCCCCGGGTGGCTGGCGAGCTGCTCTCGCCGGACTCCGGCCTCAGCGAGCTCGAGGCGGAGACCGGGAAGCGGTTCCACTTCAAGGGCGGCGACGCGCTGCCCCTGGACACCTTCGCGCTGGAGGAAACGGGCACCCGCGAGCAGATCGAGCAGCAGGCGCTGCCGTTCAGGGTGGGCGAGGAGGTGCTCGTCACGATCGAGGAGCCGCACATGTACAACGTGGACGACGCGATCGCGCGCGTGGACTCATACATCGTGAGCGTGACCGGGGCGGGACCGCACGTGGGCGAGCGCATGCTCGTGCGGATCGAGGGCGTCGGGCGCTCGTCGGCGACCGCGACGCTGCTCGACGTCAACGGCTCCGGAGGAGGGGATGCCCCGTCCGAGAAGCTAGAATCCGGCGACTCGGATGGGCGCGCAGGAGGCCGTGGAGGCAGCGGCGGTCGGAGCCGTTCGCGCGCCAAGGCGGGATCCAAGAAGGACTAGGCACGAAAGAGAGCGCAGATGTACGCGGTGGTGGAGTCAGGCGGAAAGCAGTACAGGGTCGAGAAGGGCATGTCCCTGCTCGTGGACCGCCTGCCGGACGACGAGGGGGCGAAGGTCACGCTTCGCCCCGTCGCCTTCTCCGACAAGGAGATGGTCGTCGGCAAGGATCTGGAGAAGGTCAAGGTCGAGGCCAAGGTCGCCGGCCACGAGCGCGGCCCCAAGGTCCGCGTCTTCAAGTACCGCAAGAAGCAGGGCTACCGCAAGCGCCAGGGCCACCGCTCCGAGCTCACCCGCCTGGAAGTCACCGACTTGAAGATGCTCTCGCGCAAGCCGGCCGGGGCCGCCGCGAAGAAGGAGGGGTCGAAGGATGGCTCATAAGAAGGGACTCGGATCCAGCCGCAACGGCCGCGATTCAAAGCCCAAGTACCTCGGTGTGAAGGTCTTCGACGGCCAGAAGGTCGGCGGCGGCGAGATCATCGTCCGCCAGCGCGGCACCCGGTTTCGCCCCGGCAACGGCGTCGGCCTCGGGCGCGACCACACGATCTTCGCCGTCCGCCCGGGCGTCGTGAAGTTCGACACCGGCCGCCGCGGCCGCACGATCTCCGTAGTAGACGGGGAGTAGCGAAGCGGGCCGGTCCCGGCCGCACCAGATCTCGGCTGAGGTGAGGGTGGCCGCTAACGTCGCGGCGTGCTCTACGACAAGGCGAAGATCTACGTCGAGGGTGGACGCGGTGGCGATGGGGTGGTGTCGTTTCGGCGCGAGGCCCATGTGCCCAAGGGCGGACCTGACGGCGGCGACGGCGGGCGCGGCGGCGAGGTCGTGCTCGTCTGCGACGAGGGGCGGCGGGATCTGTCCTCCCTGGGGCGCAGCAGGCACTTTCGCGCCGGACGAGGAGCGCACGGGCAGGGCAGCCGCCGCCACGGCGAGCGCGGTGACGACCGGGTGGTTCGCGTCCCACCTGGGACGGTGATCTTCGGGCTGGACCGGTCCACCACCGAGCTCATGCAGGACGGTCAGCGCGCGGTGGTCGCGCGGGGAGGGGCCGGCGGCCACGGCAACAAGAGGTTCGCCAGCTCCACGCGGCAGTCCCCGCGCTTCGCCGAGCGCGGCCTGGAAGGAGAGTCCGGCTGGATCGAGTTGCGGCTGAAGCTGCTCGCCGACGTGGGGCTGATCGGGATGCCCAACGCGGGCAAGTCCTCGCTGCTCGCGACCATGACGCGCGCCGCTCCGAAGGTGGCTGACTACCCCTTCACGACGCTGGAGCCCGCGCTCGGGGCGATCATGCTGGACGACCGCCAGATCGTCCTGGCCGACATCCCGGGGCTGATCGAAGGCGCCGCCGAGGGACAGGGCCTGGGTCACGAGTTCCTGGCGCACGTGGAGCGCTGCCGCCTGCTCGTCCACCTGGTCGAGATCAAGCCGCCCGACGGGGACCCCGAGGCGAACTACGAGGCTGTGCGCCAGGAGCTGGCCGACTACGGGGCCGGGCTGCAGCGCCTGCCGGAGATCGTCGCGTTGTCCAAGGCTGACCTGGTTCCACCCGAGCGGAGCGAGGAGCTGGTGGCCGACTGGAGCGCACGCTCGGGGAGCGGCGTCGCGGCCGTGCTCGCGATCTCAGCGGCGACGGGGGCGGGCCTGGACGACCTGCGCCGGGCGATCGCGGCCGCGCTCACGCAGGCGTCCGCCCATGCTGCCCGGGCGGCGGACGCGGACGCTCCCGAAGCGGGCTTCGAAGCCGAGCACCGCGTCTACAGACCGGGGGAGGAGGAGGGGTTCGATGTCGCACCCGCGGGCGATGGGCGGTGGCGGATCACGGGCCGCGGGATCGAGCTGCTCTTCTCGCGCCACGATCTCTCGAACCCCGAGGCCCTGGACTACCTGGAGAGCCGCCTGCGCGAGATCGGGGTGATCGCAGCGCTTCAGCGCGCCGGGTTCGAGCGAGGCGACGAGGTGCTCGTCGGGGAGGCGGAGTTCGAATTCGATCCCTCGTAAGGCGCCGCCTCTGCGGAGGGGTCGGTGAATGGCACCTGAGCCAGCAGCACGTCCTCGCGGCTGTAGTGCCCGACCGAGTCGAACCAGCGCTTCGCGTGCAGGCCTGCGCTCAGGTCGCAGTCCGCGGTCACGATGCCCTCCTCGCCGTAGAGCGGCCCCGCGATCACTTCGCCCTGGGTGGGCTCGATGATCGCCGCGCCGCCGCGCCCGTACACGTCTTGGTCCGGCAGCTCCGCCGGGAAGTCGTCGGGGAACGCTGAACGCGGGATGTACTGCGGGACTGAGACGACGAATGCGCCCGACTCGATCGCGACATGGCGCATGCTGGCGAGCCACCCGTCCGAGTCGTCAGCGGTCGGGGCGACCCAGATCTGGGGCCCGGAGCGGTAGGCGGCGTAGCGGGCCAGCGGCATCCGGTTCTCCCAGCAGATCAGGCCGCCGACCCTGCCGAGCGGCGTCTCGGCGGCCGCCAGGTCGTCCCCGGCGCCAATCCCGTGGAACAGGCGCTCGTGGTGAGTCGGCATCAGCTTGCGGTGCTTCCAGAGCACGCCCCCGGGGCCGAGCAGCAGCAGCGAGTTGTAGAGGCTGCCCGGCCGCTCCGCCTCGCGCTCGTTGACCCCGATCGCGACGTGGACATCGTGCTCGGCGCAGGCGGCGACGAGCCGGTCCGTCAGAGGACCCGGGACCTCGACCGAGTTGGCCCAAAGCCGCTCCCAGAGCTCGTCGAAGCCGTCGAACGCGGCGGCCGCCCTGGCCCAGGCGCCTGACGGGTAGAGCGGCACGAAGGTCTCGGGCAGGACCGCAAGCCGGGCGCCCTCACCAGCGGCCTCGGCGATCAGCCCGGCCGCCTTCTCGACGCTCGCCTCGGCGTCGAGGATGACGGGGGTCGCCTGGATCGCGGCAACCCTGATAGTCGCGAACTCCGTCATGCCCCCGAGCATATGCCCCTCGTCATCGTCTCGCGGCGGTCGCGGCCGCCTTCGTAGTCGCGGCGGCAGCCGCCGCTCGAGATGGGGCGGCCTGACCGCCGCTTATCCTCAGCGCCAATGACCATCGTCGCGAAACTCGGCTCCTCCATCGTCTCCGCGGACGACGGCTCGCTGCGCGCCGACGTCCTTGACAAGGTCTGCTCGCAGGTCGCCGAGCTGCACGGCGGCGGTGAGGAGATCATCCTCGTCACGTCGGGCGCGATCTCTCGTGGGATGCGGATCATGGAGATGCCCGCGCGCCCGCGCGCGATCGACGAGCTCCAAGCGGCTTCGGCGGTGGGCCAGGGGCCGCTCTTTCGCGCCTACCAGCAGCGACTCGCCGAAACCGGGAGCGTCCACGCCGCCCAGGTGCTGCTGACGGCCGCCGATCTGCAGCGGCGCACCCACTACCTGAATGCCCGCCAGACGCTGCGGCGCCTGCTCGAGTGGCGCGCGGTCCCGGTGATCAACGAGAACGACACCACGGCGACCGACGAGATCACCTTCGGCGACAACGACTTCCTCGCGGCCCAGGTCGCGATCATGATCGAGGCGCGCCTGCTCGTGCTGCTCACCAACACCGCCGGGCTGCACGCGGCCGACCCGGCTCGGGACCCCTCGGCCGAGCTGATCCCGCAGGTGGCCGACCCCGAGCAGCTGAAGGGCTACGAGATAGGCGAGCACACCTCGCCCTTCGGGCTGGGGGGCATGCGGAGCAAGGTGGCCGCTGCCGAGATGGCGGGCGCCGCCGGCATCCCCGCCGTGATCTGCGACGGGACCGCATCCGGGACGCTTCTCTCGGCGGCGGCCGGCGATGCCGTCGGGACCCGGTTCGCGCCCCACCGCGAGCGGGGCTCCAGCTTCAAGCTGTGGCTGCGTTACGCGAAGCCGATCCACGGCACGCTGCGTGTGGACGACGGCGCGGCGCGGGTGCTGCGCGAGAGCGGCAGCAGCCTGCTGCCGGTGGGGATCACCGAAGTCGAGGGCGAGTTTCAGGCGGGCGACGCCGTCGAGGTCTCTCGCGACGGAGAGCGGATCGGCAAGGGAATCGTCAGCTACTCCTCCGAGGAGCTGCGCCAGATTAAGGGAATGCGCTCCGACCAAGTCCGCGAGCTGCTGCCGCACGCCTCCGAGGAGGCGGTGCACCGGGACTACTTCGTGCTGACCTGAGCGCGACCGCCGAGGCTCCGCTCGACCACTAGAGTTCGCCCGGGAGAGCGAGGAGAGAGATGGAGCAGCAGGAGACGACGCAGGCCCTGGGCGACGCCGAGAGGAAGGTGCTGGCGGCCGTCTGCGACACGGTGATCCCGGCCATCGAGCGGGAGCCCGACCCGCACGGCTTCTGGGGACGGAGTGCCACTGACATGGGAGTCCAGCTGGGCGTCCAGCAGCTGATCGAGGGGATCCCCGATCCGGTCCTGCGGAGTGGACTTGTCCAGCTCCTCGACGCGATCGGCGCGCAGGGGATCCTGCGCGCGCCCTCGCAGGAATCGCGCGAGCAGATCCTGCGCAACATCGGGCTTTCAGGACCCGAGGCCGGCGCCGGCGTCGCGGCCATGATCGGGATGACCCTTTTCATCGCCTACGGCGCTCCCGACGCGCAGACGGGGCAGAACCTCAACTGGGAGGTCCTGGAATATCCGGGGCCGATCTCACCGCCCCCCGAGGCACCGAAGACGCTCGACGTGCACCGCCCGGCGGGCGACGAGGAGATCGAGGCCGACGTCTGCATCGTCGGCTCGGGTGCGGGCGGGTCGGTGGTCGCCGCGACCCTCGCCGAGCGCGGTCTCGACGTCGTGGTCCTGGAAGCGGCCGGGTACTTCAACGAGTCTGACTTCGCCCAGCTCGAGTTCAAGGCCTACCAGGAGATGTACTGGCGCGGCGGGCCGACCCCAACCGCTGATGGCAACGTCAGCCTGGTCGCCGGGACCACGCTCGGGGGCGGGACCACGATCAACTGGACGAACTGCCTGCGCACCAAGCCATGGGTCCGAGAGCAGTGGGCGCGCGAGCACGGCTTGGAGGGCCTCGACGGCCCCGACTTCGACCGTCACCTCGATGCGGTCTGGCAGCGGCTGGGAGTCACCGACACCTGCAGCGACCTGAACGGCCCTCAGCAGCGGATGGCCGAGGGCTGCGAGGCGCTGGGCTGGAGCTTCGCCCGGATCACCCGGAACGTCGACCCCGACAGCTATGACCCGAAGCAGGCGGCATACATGGGATTCGGCGACCAGTCGGGCAGCAAGCGGAGCGCCGACCGCACATGGCTCGCTGACGCCCAGGCCCACGGCGCCACGCTGATCGCCGACTGCCGTGCGACGAAGGTGGTGGTCGAGGGGGGCCGCGCCGCCGGGGTCGAGGCGGTCAGCGGCTGGCAGGACCCCGCGGGCCGCACGGCTCGGGTGACGGTGCGCGCGCCGCGCGTCGTGGTTGCCGCGGGGTCGCTCGAGTCGCCGGCGCTTCTGCTGCGCTCGGGCATCGGCGGCCCCGCCACCGGCAACCATCTGCGCCTGCATCCCTGCACTGCCGTCTTCGGTATCTACGGCGAGGACCAGCGTGCATGGTGGGGCCCTCCGCAGGCGGCGCTCTGCGACGAGTTCTCGAACACGGACGACGGCTACGGTCTGCTCGTCGAGACCGCGCAGTACGCGCCCGGGCTAATCGGGTCGGCCACCCCCTGGATCTCGGGGGCCGACCACAAGGAGCGGATGACCCAGTTTCGCTTCGGCGGCACGTTCATCGGGCTGACCCGGGACCGCGGGCACGGAAGCGTGGTCCTCGACGCGAACGGCGAGGGGATGCCGCAGTATTCGGTCACAGACGAGCTTGACCTCGGGAACCTGCGCCAGGGAGTCGAGGCCCAGATCCGCCTGCATGAGGCCGGCGGCGCGCACACGATCACCCCCCTCGCCGGCGGAGCCCCCACGTGGCGCCGCGGCGACGACCTGGACGCCTTCATCGCCGGCGCCGTGCGGATCCCGTACCGCGTGGGCGGATACCGCCTGTTCAGCGCGCACCAGATGGGCACCTGCCGCATGGGCCCGGACCCGCAGACTTCGGTCGCCGACCCGCGGGGAGAGCTGCACGACACCAAGGGCGTGTGGATCGCGGACGCGAGCGCGTTCCCCACCTCTTCGGGGACGAACCCGATGATCACGATCATGGCGCTGGCCCGCCGCACCGCGGACGCCATTGCCGAGGACGCCGGCGCCACGGCCCCGGCCGAGCGCAAGGCCGACAGGGAGGTCACCGTTGGCAACTGAGGCACCGCCCCAGCAGCCCCCGGGTCATCCGAGCGAGCCGATCGCGCGCGACCGCCACTACATCGGCGGGGCGTGGGTCGAGCCCGCTGGCTCGGGCTCGATCGAGGTGATTGACTCGGCCACCGAGGAGGTCATCGGCTCCGTCCCGCAGGGGACCCCCGAGGACGTGGATGGGGCGGTCGGGGCCGCGCGCGCGGCGTTCGAGGCCTGGTCTCAGGTCCCGCTAGAGGGGCGACTCGAGGCCCTGGAGGGGATCGCC